>JALSSG010000043.1 GCA_026984355.1 Hydrogenothermaceae bacterium | reverse complement strand
TTCAGGAGGAGGATTAAAAAGATACTTTGCAAGAAGTTTTATTTCATCTTTAGTCAAAACACCTTGTTTTCCCCAGTCTGGCATACCTCCGGGAGTTCCATAGTAGATAAAAGCTTCAACAGCTTTTAGATTATAACCTTTCTTTTTTAATGTTCTCGGTTCAAGATTTGGTCCTGTTGCTCCTTTCCTAAGCATTCCATGACAACCTGCACATCTGTCAAAATAAATTCTCGAAGCTTTCTTCATCTGTTCTGGAGTCAAAGAGTAATCTTCTTTTGCCTGCACAGATGAAAAGCATGTTAGAACACTTAAAGATACTGTTAGAAATCCTGCTAATAATCGCCTTTTCATCTACAAACCCTCCTTGAAATTTTGTTTAAACAATCTGTTCAAGTTTTAACTTAAAAATGAGAAAGGAAGGCTTTCAATACAGTGTATCAATTTGATGAAAATCATTAAAACCATTAAGTAATTGAAATACTTAAAAATTTTTAAATATGATATAAATCATCAAAGTTGTACAATCTATTGTTTGGTGGTTTGTAAACACTTAACTAATTAGTAAAAGCAAACCACAGGAGGCGTCTATACCATGGAAAGTTTACAGATGAATAGAAGAGATTTTTTAAAGACAGCAGCTGCTGTTTCAGCAGCATTAACTGTAGGAATTGAAGTTCCTCAAGAGGTTTTAGCTAACGTTAAAGAAGCAGAAAAAGGATGGAGATGGGATAAAGGTGTATGTAGGTTTTGTGGTGTAGGTTGTGGAATTATGATTGCAACAAAGGGAAATAAGGTTGTAGCAGTAAAAGGAGACCCTCAAGCCCCTGTAAATAGAGGTCTTAACTGTATTAAAGGATACTTTAATGCAAAAATCATGTATGGGAAAGACCGCTTAACAACACCTTTACTTAGAGTAAATGAGAAAGGAGAATTTGATAAAAAAGGAAAGTTTAAACCTGTAAGCTGGCAAAAAGCATTTGAGGTTATGGCAAAGCAGTTTAAGAAAGCTTACAACGAACTTGGTCCAACAGGAGTAGCTATATTTGGTTCTGGTCAATACACAATATTTGAAGGATACGCAGCAGCAAAACTCATGAAAGCAGGTTTCAGGTCAAATAATATAGACCCTAATGCAAGACACTGTATGGCAAGTGCCGTTGCCGCATTTATTCAGTGCTTTGGAATAGATGAGCCTGCCGGTTGTTATGACGATATTGAGCTTACAGATACTATAGTGACATGGGGAGCAAATATGGCAGAAGCCCACCCAGTACTATGGTCAAGGGTAGCTGATAGGAAATTAAGTAATCCAGAAAGAGTAAAAGTTGTAAACCTATCAACATTTAGAAATAGATGTTCTGATTTGGCAGATATAGAAATTATATTCAAACCTCAAACAGACCTTGCTATACAAAATTACATACTAAGAGAAATCGTATATAACAATCCAGATGCAATTGACTGGGACTTTGTAAATAAATACTGTGTGTTTGCTACTGGTTTTGTTGATATTGGATATGGAATGAGACCCAATCCTAATCATCCAAAATATTCTGAAAAAGAAAAAGAAACTATGAAAAAGCAGGTTGAAAAAACAATATCAAAAAGAGAAGAGATAGCTCTTAAATATCTTGGGGTAAAAGCTGGTCAAACTATGAAAATGAAACACGCAAAATCTGCTGGAAAACACTGGTTAATAAGCTTTGATGATTTCAAAAAAGCTTTAGAACCATATACCCTTGATTTTGTTGCAGAGATTGCAAAAGGAGACCCAGAAGAACCTCTAGATGTATTTAAAGAAAAATTAAAAACTCTTGCTAGTTTGTACATGGAAAAAGGAAGAAAAGTTGTAAGCTTCTGGACTATGGGCTTTAATCAGCACAATAGAGGAACATGGGTGAACGAGAATATATATGCAATACACCTATTACTTGGTAAGCATGCAAAACCGGGAAGTGGAGCATTCAGTCTCACCGGGCAACCTTCTGCATGTGGAACAGCTAGAGAGGTTGGTACATTTGCACACAGATTACCTGCAGATATGGTTGTATTTAATCCAAAACACAGAAAAGTTGCAGAAAAGATATGGAAAATACCAGAAGGTACTATTAATCCAAAAGTTGGCTCTCACATAGTAAAAATCATGAGGGATATAGAAGATGGAAAAATAAAATGGGCATGGGTACATGTATGTAATCCTTGGCAGGATACGGCAAATCTTAACCACTGGCTAAAAGCAGCCAGAGAAATGGACAACTTTATAGTTGTATCTGACGCTTATCCGACAGTTTCATGTAAAATAGCTGACCTTATTCTTCCAAGTGCTATGATTTTTGAAAAATGGGGAATGTACGGCAACTCAGAAAGAAGAACACAAGCATGGAGACAACAAGTAGTACCTCCAGGAGAAGCAATGCCTGATGTATGGCAGATAGTGGAATTTTCTAAATTCTTTAAGTTAAAAGAGGTATGGAAAGAGTGGAAATTACCAGATGGAACTGTACTGCCAGATGTTCTAGAAAAAGCAAAAGCTATGGGCTACAGTCCAGAAGATACACTGTTTGACGTACTATTTGCCAATAAAGAAGCTAAACAATATAAATGGCCTGACCCTATTGGAGAAGGCTTCCACAACACAGAAGCAGCAGGAGATGGAAGGAATGTAAAAGGAAGTGATGGAAAAGTATTTAAAGGATATGGATTTTTCATACATAAGTATCTGTTTGAAGAATACAGAAAATTTGGTTTAGGTCATGCTCATGACCTTGCTGACTTTGATACATACTATAAAGTAAGAGGACTAAGATGGCCTGTTGTTGATGGTAAAGAAACACCATGGAGATTTAATGTAAAATACGACCCTTATGCAAGAAAACTAAGAACAAATCCTGATGACGAGTTTGCATTCTACGGACCAGCACTAAAAGCTCTTCCAAAAGGAGACTTATACGGACCTAAAACAAAGAAAAAATTTAGCTTAAAAAACAAAGCAAAGATATTCTTTAGACCATATATGGACCCACCAGAAATGCCAGATGAAGAATATCCTTTCTGGCTAGCAACTGGAAGAGTTTTAGAGCACTGGCATACAGGTTCTATGACTATGAGAGTACCGGAACTCTATAGAGCAGTTCCTGAAGCTGTCTGTTTTATGAACCCTAAAGATGCAAAAGAAATAGGTGTTAAAGATGGAGAATATGTATGGGTTGAAAGTAGAAGAGGTAGAGTAAAAGCCAGAGTTGAAACAAGAGGAAGAAACAAACCACCAAGAAAATATGTGTTTATCCCATTTTTTGATGAAAGGATACTTGTAAATAAAGTCTGTTTAGACCATACATGTCCAATTTCTAAAGAAACAGATTACAAAAAAGCAGCAGTAAAAATATACAAAGCATAGTAGATTATGGAGCAAAAAAATAAAAAGGGCTTAAGCAGAAGAAAGCTTTTTGTTAAAACATTTCAGGCAGTAGGCCTTAGTATCTTAGGAGGTTTAGTATGGGGAGCATATATAAACAAAGCCTCAAGTGCTCCCCTTGCACTTAGACCTCCTGGTGCTTTACCAGAAAAAGAGTTTTTAAAAAAATGTATAAGATGTGGTTTATGTGTTGAATACTGTCCATATAAAACCTTAAAGCTTGCCACTCCAGAACAAGATATTCCAGTAGGTACTCCATACTTTCAGCCAAGAAAAGTTCCCTGTTATATGTGTACTGATATACCATGTGCAGTTTCCTGTCCTACAGGAGCTTTGGATATAAAAACAGTGTCTGATACTGTTAATGGAAAAACCGTTTTAAATATAAATAAAGCTCGTATGGGACTTGCTGTTATAAACCAAGAATCCTGTATAGCGTACTGGGGCATTCAATGTGATGCTTGCTATAGAGCATGCCCATTAATCGATAAAGCAATAACAATAAACTACATGAGAAATGAAAGAACAGGAAAGCATGCATATTTAGTACCAACTGTTCACAGTAATTACTGTACAGGTTGCGGACTTTGTGAATATGCATGTGTAACAGTAGAACCATCTATATATGTACTTCCAAGACACGTAATAAAAGGAAAAGCAGGACAGCATTATTTAAAAGGTTGGGAAAAAGAACAAAAAATCCAGATGATACAGGAAAAAAGAAGCAGATTTACCACTCCAAGAAGTGAAAAATCACCCCTTGAATACTTAAACGAAGGAGACCTTTTAAATGATTAAAAAATTCATATACAAGCATAGATACCTGTTTTTAAGAAGGTTAGTTCAAATAAGCATCCTGTTTCTTTATATAGCAGGAAACCTGTACAGCTGGAACATACTAAAAGGAAATCTAAGTATGGGAAAGCTATTTGAAACTGTCCCACTTGCTGACCCTTATGCTGTTTTACAGATGATTTTTGCAGGAGCTTTTTTACTATGGGATGCTTTAATCGGAGCCTTAATAGTTTTTGTATTTTACGCAGTATTTACAGGAAGAGCATTTTGTAGCTGGGTTTGTCCAGTAAATATTATTACAGATACTGCAAACTGGATTAGAAAAAAACTAAAACTTGATAAAGACGAATGGCAACTAAGGTTTAGTCGTAAAGTAAGATACTGGATTTTAGCACTTAGTCTTATTATGTCTGCAGTTATGAGTGTTCCAGTTTTTGAGTTTGTAAGTCCTATATCCATGCTCCACAGAGGTCTAATATATGGTATGGGTTTTGGCTGGGCTGCAGTTTTGACAGTATTTTTATTTG
>JALSSG010000042.1 GCA_026984355.1 Hydrogenothermaceae bacterium | reverse complement strand
GAACCTTTTGAAATAGACAGAGACAGTTTAATTGAGTACTTTAAAATTGGATACAATAACTTTGCACCTATATGGCGAGATTTACTGGAAGAAAAAGATTTTAAAATCTTAGAAAAACTTTTTATGTTAGATAATTTTGATGAATTTATAATGCCTATAGATATGTGGGTGAGGATAGTTTATAGATATGCTTATCACTTTCATATAACTCCAAGGCAAAAATTTAAACTATTAAACACAATGATACCTCTTTATAATGCAAGAGTAGCATCTATATATAATGAGCTAAAAGATAAAACAACAGACCAGGCGGAAGAATACTATGAAAAACAGGCTCAGATATTTGAAGATATGAAGAATTATCTTTTAAACTTATGGAAGTGAAGGAGGGATTATGGCTGATTTTTTTCAAAATGGTGTAATAACAACATTACAAAAGCTAAATAATAGACCTTTAGAAGAGTTAGAAGAAGAGCTTAGAGCTTTTGCAAGAAGAAGGAGAAATATCGTTCTTTTACTGCCAGCTCTTTATTCTGAGTTTGAAGGTCCTGCTATGCCTAAGATTATAGAAGAGCTGAAAAAAGCAGATTATCTATACAGAATAGTTGTTTCCCTTGATAGAGCAGATAAAAATCAGTTTAAAAAAGCAAAACAGATGCTTTCTGTATTACCTGTTGATACAAAAATCGTATGGCATGATGGTCCAAGACTTCAAAAATTATATCAAGATTTAAAAAATGCAGGATTTCAGGTGGATTTTCCAGGAAAAGGTCGTTCTGTATGGATGACTTTAGGATATATCCTATCGGATACAACAGCTTATGCAATTGCTTTACATGATTCAGATATAGTTAACTATTCAAGAGAACTTTTAGCAAGACTTGTTTATCCTGTAGTTCATCCAGCTCTTGATTTTGAGTTTAGCAAAGGTTATTATGCAAGAGTAACAAATAAACTTTATGGGAGAGTTACAAGACTTTTTTACACACCTTTAATAAGAGCATTAAAAAAACTTGTTAAAGGTAGAGATTTAGACTTTTTAGAGTATTTAGATAGTTTTAGATATGCTTTAGCAGGAGAATTTGCATTTATTAGAACCTTAGCAAGAGGAATAAGAATATCTCCAACCTGGGGATTAGAAGTTTCTATGTTAAGCGAAGTTTACCAGAATACATCTGTAAATAGAATATGTCAGGTTGAAGTTATGGAAACCTATGAACATAAACATCAAGAACTAAAAAAGGAAAAACCAGAGACAGGCTTAATTAGAATGGCAAAAGATATATCAAAAACATTATTTAGAGTGTTAAGTCAAGACGGTATAATAATGTCAGATTCTTTCTTTAGGACACTTCTTACTACATATCTACAAGAGTCAAGAATAGCTGTAGAAAAATATAATGCTTTATCTTTAATTAATGGACTTGAATACGACAGACATGGTGAAATTGAGGCTATTGAAGCATTTGTAGAAGCATTAAAACTGGCAGAAAAAGAATTTATAGATGACCCAATAGGTATACCTATGTTATCTGCATGGGTAAGAATAAGAGCCGCAATGCCAGATATATCAGAAAGACTTATAAAATGTGTAGAAGAAGATAACAGGGAGATTTTAAATGAACAATAAAGATAAAAACCCTTTTTCAAATCTATTTAAAGGTGTGGCTCCTATAATAGTTGTTCTTATAATTCTGTTTGCTATAATAGCTCCGCCAATAACTATAGTACCAAGTGGATTTGTAGGAGTAAAACTTACTCTCGGAAAAGCAGATATGGATGAACTTCCACCGGGAATGCATTTTATAATTCCATATATACAAAAAGTTATAAAGATGAGTGTAAGAACACAATCTTATGATTTAAGAGGACAAAAAGCTATTGAAGCTCTTTCTAAAGATGGATTAACTATAAGAATAGAACTTACAGTACTTTATAAAATAAAACCAGATAAGGCAGCAGAAATTTTTGTTGAGTACGGGCTTGAGTATGAAGATAAAATAATTAAGCCTGTAATTCGTTCTGCAGTAAGAGATGTTATAGCTATGCTTGATAGCTCACAGGTTTATCAAGAAAGAGAATTAATAAGAAAAAAAATCGTTGAAAGAGTTTCTGTAGAATTAGAAAAAAGATATATAAATCTTGATGAAATACTGCTTAGAGATATAAAACTTCCACCAAAAGTTGTAGAAGCTATTGAACAAAAAAGAAGAGCATTTGAGGAAATGCAAAAGATGAAATTCATAGTAGAAAAAGAGAAATTAGAAGCTGAAAGAAAAAGAGTAGAAGCTAAAGGTATAGCAGACGCAAATAGAATAATAGCAGGCTCTTTAACTAAAGAATACCTGCAGTGGAAATTTATAGAAAATATAAAATCTTATGCAGAAGGTGATAACAATACTGTCATATTACTTCCTTATGATACAAACTTAGCTCCAATAATCAATATTCCAAATATAAAACAAAAGTAGAGAAAGCATGGATAAAAAGAAAGGTCTAATAATCGATAGACAGGCACAGATGATAGGAGTTTATGTGTTTGATAACCGTAAAACCTATAGAGGAATTCCTAGAGGAAAAATAAAAAAGAAAACAAAGATTTACGCAGGTGATTATGTATATGGAGAGATAGTTGACAGTGAAACGTTTGTAATAGAAGAAATACAAGAAAGAAAAAATGTTCTTATAAGACCACCTATAGCAAATGTTGATGTAGTTATTATTGTAGAAACGCTAAGAGAACCTGATTTTAATAACTTTTTTCTGGATAATCTGCTTGTTGTTTATGAAAGAGTAAATGTTGAGCCTGTTATAGTTTTTAATAAGATAGACCTCCTTTCAGAAGAAGAGAAGAAACAATTAAAAATGTGGACTGATATATACAAAAACGCTGGATATCAGGTACTCTGGGTAAGTGCAAAGTATGATGAAGGAGTAGAGAAATTAAAAGAGTTTGTAAAAGGACAGATATGTATACTGGCAGGACCTTCAGGAGTAGGTAAAAGCTCAATCTTATCTAAACTAACAGGAGTAAACCTGAAAATAGGTGAAATAAGTGAAAAACTAGGTAGAGGAAAACATACTACTACTGGAGTTAAGCTTATTCCTTTTGGAGAGAATTCATTTATAGGAGATGCTCCGGGTTTTTCAAGAGTTAATGCTCTTGAATTTGTAAGAAAAGATGAAATAAAGAATTATTTTAGAGAGTTTTTAAATTATAGATGTAAATATCCAGACTGTACTCATACAAAAGAACCAGGATGTAAAGTAAAAGAAGCTGTTAAAAATGGAGAAGTTTCATGTTTTAGATATAAAAGTTATCTAAAAATGATAAAAGCCTATATTGAAGACCTAAAGCAGTTGTGTCCAGAAGATTAAATCTTATATTTACAGAAAATCACAAGTTGAGGTCATTTTATGAAAATAATTGTATGGCAGACGGCTTTTTTAGGAGACCTTATACTTACTACTCCTTTATTTGCTTCAATTAAGAAAATTTACCCTAACTCACATCTGTCTGTGATAGCAAAACCATTTGGCAAAGATGTACTAAAAAATAATCCTGATATAGACAATCTAATAATTTTTGATAAAAAAAGTATGTCTACATTAAATCTTATAAAAAGCATTAAGTCAGAAAAATATGATATTGCTATATCTCCTCATCGTTCTCATAGAGCTTCTTATTCTTTATTTTTAGCAAGAATTCCAGAAAGAATTGGATTTGATAAAGCAGGATTTTCCTTTTTATATACAAAGAAAGTCCCTCACAGATTTGATGGAACTCATGAGATAGATAGAAACTTAAGACTTCTTTCAGTTTTACCAGATTACACTCCAGAAAAATTAGAAAAATTACCAAAATTGCCTTTGACAGAGGAAGAAGAGTACTACTATAAAAAGTTTAATCTTAAAGACAAAGAATATATTTTGATAGCTCCGGGCTCAAAGTGGGAAACGAAAAGATGGACACCAGAAGGTTATGGGACGCTTATAGATATGCTTATAGAAACAGGGGAAAATGTGGTTTTGATAGGAAGCAAAGAAGATGAAGATTTTACAAAACAGGTTCTAACATATTCAAAACGTAATAACAAAGTAAAAAATCTTGTAGGAAAGACAAACCTGAGAGAAACATTTTCTATTATAAAGCATGCAAAACTTTTAGTTTCTAATGACTCTGCTCCAGTTCATATGGCTGTAGCTTATGGTACACCTGTAGTAGATATATATGGTCCTACTATAACAGACTTTGGTTTTTATCCATATAGAAAAGGGAAGGTTGTTGAGATAAAAGGTTTAGAGTGCAGACCGTGTGGACTCCATGGACACAGAGAATGTCCAATAGGAACACACGAATGTATGAAAAAAATATCTCCTGAAATGGTTCTAAATAGTATACAAGAGTGTATAAATAACTGTTAGATACCTTCTGTAGAGATTTTATTTAGCTTTTCTTTTCTTTTAATCATATCTGTTATGGTTTCATTTACAGGAACATTTAAGTCTTTTTCTTTTGCAAGTTTTACAATAGCTCCATTTAAAGCATCTATTTCTAATCTTTTACCAGCTTTAAGGTCATAATACATAGAAGGAAAGTGTTTTGCAGTTGGAGGTATTAACTTTTCATAAAAATATTTTTTATACTCTTGTGAATTTTTCCAGTTAAGCTCTATATTGTGTTTTTCTACAACAGAAAATATCTCATCAATAATATTATTCATTATTCTTTTTGTTTCTTCTTCTGA
>JALSSG010000041.1 GCA_026984355.1 Hydrogenothermaceae bacterium | reverse complement strand
TATTTCATTGACTATCTTTTCTAAAGTTGCTCTTGGTGTACTGTATACCAGTCCAACTACTAATTTTATTCTTCTTATGTCTCTACGAGAAAAATTTTCCACAGCAGAGTTTGCTATAAGTTGATTAGGCACTGTAAGAATAGATTTTTCAAAGGTTCTTATTTTGGTAGTTCTAAGACCAATGTCTTCTACAATTCCTTCTATACTATCGTTTACTTTTACCCAGTCTCCTATTTTAAAAGTTTTATCTGCAAGGATAGATAGTCCACCAAATAAGTTGGCTGCTGTATCTTTTGCAGCTAATGCAAGAGCTAAGCCACCAAGTCCCATAGAAGCAATAAGAGCACTTACATTTATGCCCCATTCCTGAAGTACTGCAACAAGTGCAAGAACTACTATAAATGCTTTTAGTGTTTTTGTTATAAAGCTTGCTATTTCTTGTGATAATTCTTTACCAAACTTTTCTGAGAACTTATGAATTTCATCACTAAAAACATAAACAGCATTGTAAAAAAACCAGAATATAGAAATAATAAATAGTGAGCGTACCAAATGTTTGGTTATGTCATTTTCAACACCGAGTATATCTATAGCAAACCAGATTCCAAAAACGATAAATAAAAATCTTATAGGACTTTCTATTAGTTTTAGGAATTTATCATCAAGTTTTGTTTTTGTACGAGAAACTATGACCTTTAGAGATTTTATTATGAATAAAGAAAATAGTTTTCTAAAAAGCAAAAATAAAAAAAATACAAAGAGGGCTAAAGCCCATTTGTAAAGAGGTACTCCTATAAAAAGTTGTTGAAAAAATTGGTCAATTTGATTAAAAATTTGTTCTTCCATAATTAATTATTAAGAATGAAAAATCAAATCCAGTCAAGTTCTTGAGATATTTGTTTTAGTGCTCTGAAAAATGCTGAATTTTCTTCAGGTTTTCCTATAGAAACTCTAAGGCAGTTTTCCATATAAGGAAGGTGAGACATATTTCTTATAAGTATTCCTTTTTCTATAAGTTTTTGATGTAGTAGGTCTCCATCTGGAACTTTTATAAGGAAAAAATTTGCATCTGAAGGAAAAACTTTTATTTTTTTGAATTCTGATATTTTTTTGATAAGTTTTTCTCTTTCTAGTTTTATAATTTTTATGTGTTTGTTTATCTCTTCTAAACCTTCTGACAGTACAATTTCTCCTATTATCTGAGTAGGATATGTTATATTAAATGGAAGTCTTGCTTTATCAATTTCATAAGCTATCTCCTCTTTTGCTATCAGTGCTCCAAGTCTTATACTTGCAAGTCCTATCTTTGAAACAGTTCTTAGGATTACAAGATTATCTCTTTTGAGAGCTTCTTCTACAAAATCTTTTTTTTCTGAGAAATGAATGTAAGCTTCATCAACAACTGTAAATACTCCGCTATCAGCTGTGTATAAGATTAAATCTCTATCGAATGAGTTTCCTGTAGGATTATTTGGTGATGCAAAAAATGCTATTACTGGGTTTTTGTTCAATGCTTCATCTATCTTTTCTTTTTTCAATTGAAAATTTTCATCTAAAGGAAATTCTACTTTTTTTCTACCTACTATATCTGCAGATACCTGATACATAGGAAACGTTGGAACTGGATACATTACAGGTTTATTGTAATCACCAGCTATAGTTATTAGCAGATGGATTAGCTCATCGGAACCATTTCCTAAAACTAAATTTTCTGGTTTTACATTGTAAAAATTTGCTAAAACTTCTTTTAGTTTAGTTGAATGAGGGTCTGGATACCTTTGAAAAGGTAAATTTTTTATAGCTTTTGATATTTTATCTCTAAGCCATAAAGGTAATTCAAAAGGGTCTTCGTTTGAAGAGAGTTTAATTTTGCATGGTGTAGTTTCTGTTTTGTAAGGTTTTAGATTATTTAGTCTCTGGAACATTATCTTCTCCTGATGTAGTTTTTAATCAGGTATTGTACAAAATCTTCTTCATTATTTATGTTAAATTTAACTGGATACTGATAATAATCTGTTATAACTCCTTTTGGATTTTTTGTTAAAAGATTTCTGTTTTCTTCTTTTCTTATAACTTCAAATCTATCAAAACCTTCATAATGTTTAAATCCTTCTATTATAATAAGGTCTGCTTCTTCTATAACAAATCTTTCTATTATCTCTTTTGGGGATAGTGGATGTTCTGTTTTAACAAATGAGCTTATTTTTTTAGGAGAAGCAACTATAACCTGTGAAGCACCAGCCTCATATATTCTATAACTATCTTTCCCTTTCTTGTCTGTTTCTGCTTTTCCTTTTGGGTCATGTTTTATTACAGATACTATATATCCTTTAGAAGATAAATTGCTTACGACTTTTTCTATAAAAGTAGTTTTACCACTGTTATGAGCTCCCACTATAGCTATAACTGGTATATTTTTTTTCACAGATTATCCCTGTGTTTGTTTTATTAAGGTGTATAATGTTTTTTTTAGATTTTTTCTATCTACAACCATATCAATCTGACCTTTTTCCAGCAAAAACTCTGCTTTCTGAAAACCTTCTGGGAGTTGTTGTTTTATAGTCTGTTCTATAACTCTTGGTCCTGCAAAACCTATAAGACTTTCTGGTTCTGCAATGATAATATCTCCTAAAAATGCAAAGCTTGCTGAAACACCACCCATTGTTGGGTCTGTAAGTACAGTTATGTATAATAACTTTTTTTCGTTTAACTTTCCTACAGCTATTGACGTTTTTGCCATTTGCATGAGAGATAATATACTTTCTTGCATCCTTGCTCCACCTGATGCTGTAAATACTATAAACGGAAGTTTATTTTTTACTGCAAAGTCTACACCTCTAACAAACTTTTCTCCTACAACGCTTCCCATACTTCCGCCCATAAATCTAAAGTCCATAACTCCTAAAACAATTTCTGAATCAAGGATTTTTCCGTGAGCTATAATCATAGCTTCATTTAGTCCTGTTTTTTCTTTTGCTTCTTTAATTCTATCTTTGTATCTTTTTGTATCTTTAAATTTTAGTGGGTCTGTTGGTTTTAAATTTGGAAATAAATCCAGTGTTTTTATCTCATCCAATATAGATTTTACTCTTTCATCTGCTGTCATTCTAAAGTGATATCCACAGTGAGGGCATATCTTTAGATTTTTTATAAGGTCTTCTGAATAAACTAAGTTTTTACATTTTTCACATTTAATCCATTCACCTTTTTCAATTTTTATTTTCCTTTTACCTGTTAGTTTATCCAAAAATTTCTTTAATCCCATGTTTTCCCCTTTAATCTTTATTCAAACCAAGCAAAAGTCAATATTCTTTCCTCAAAATCTCCTTTTCTATATGAATATAATTTATCACAACAACCAGTACATATAGGTATTTCATAAATAGATTTTATCCTATGCTCCTGCAGTAAATTTTTAGCCAGTTTTTGAAGATTTAAATATATCCTATTTTCTCTGATAGAAAAATATTTTTTTTCTATATTGTGCTCTTTTATAAAATCTTTTTGTACTTCATAACAGCACTGTCTTATGGAAGGTAGTATAAAAGCTCTTAACCTGTCTGTGTTATGATTTCTTAGGCTGTTTTGTATAATTCCACTAAGTAATCCTCTCCATCCTGCGTGTATAACAGACAGTATATTATCATCAAATAAAACTATAGGCATACAGTCAGCAGTAATAACACCTATTGGTATCTGTTTTTTATCTGTAAATATTCCATCGGCTTTATCATTTGTGTTTTTGTAATAGGTAATCTGGTTTGTGTGTTTTTGATTGGGTATATATATCTTGTTAAAGTTAAATTTGTTTGCAGTTTTTTTTCTATTTTTTTCTAACCTCTGATTTCCATCAGTCTTTTCTGTATATACAATAGAGAGATTTTTGAATTTTAAATACTTCATATTTTTACCTGCTTAAATTTATTAAGGTAACTTTTTGGTAACTTTAAAAGATTACATTTTAAATAACAAAAATCAAGTAGGAGGATATAAAAATGAAAATAAGAAAACTTTTTTTAGGAGCATTGATTTCTATATCTATGGCTGGTTTATCTACTGCAGATGAACAAGGAAATAGAGGCATAGGAATAGGAGGAGAAAATTCTCAACATCAGGTAGAGATTTCACAAGAAATAAAAAATCTAATTGAACAGATAAAGCACGCACCACCTCAGGAAAGGTATAGATATATGAACCAATTAAAAATAAAAATAAGAGAACTAAATCAGCAGGAAAGAGTGAAGATAGTAAATCAGTTAAGAGAAGAACTACATAATAGAACTACTGAAAGAGCAGAACATAATATGGAAAGAATGCATAACAATATGGAACATTCCCAGGAAAGTCATCAAGAAAGACAGCACAACTTTATGAATAGAAATGATGAAATGCAAAATAGATTTATAGGTAATGAAGAACATGAAAATAGAAGGTATCATGGAAGAAATATGAATAATCCAGAGTATTTTAATAATAATCAACCTGATACAGAACATACTCCTGGAAATAGACCAGGTATGAATAATCCGGAACATTTTAATAATAATCAACCTAACAATACACCTCCTAATGGTAATTTAGATAACTCTCAGCATTTTAATAATGAGCCTAATACAGGACATGAGTTTAATATACCTGAGAATAGACCGAATACTATAGATGGTAGTAGAAATTATCAGAATAATAATGAAAGAAGAGGAAGATAAATATGAACAAAAAATTAAATAGTTTATTGCTATTTATTTCTTTGTTATTTACTTCTATATCTGGTTATGCTTTTAATGATTCAGATTTAGATGG
>JALSSG010000040.1 GCA_026984355.1 Hydrogenothermaceae bacterium | reverse complement strand
ACAGGTATTTTTCCAGCTGGAGATATATGGTCTGTTGTTACAGAATCACCAAGAAGCTCTAATACTCTTGCACCTTTTATATCCTTAGGTGGTTGAACTTCTATAGTAAAGTTATCAAAATATGGTGGTTTTCTTATATATGTTGAGTTAGGATCCCACTCATATGTTTCTCCTGTAGGTGCTTCTAATCCTTGCCAGTATTCATCTCCTTCAAGAACACCTTCATACTTCTCTTTAAATACTTCTGGTGTTAGTACTTGATTCATAATTTCATTTATCTCATCTTGAGATGGCCATATGTCTTTTAAATAAACTGGATTTCCATTAGGGTCTTTACCTAAAGGTTCTGTAGTAAGGTCTATATCTGTTCTTCCTGCTATAGCATAAGCTACAACTAATATTGGCGATGCAAGCCAGTTAGCTTTTACATCTGGATGGATTCTTGCTTCAAAGTTTCTGTTTCCTGATAAAACAGCAGAAACAATTAAATCATTATCTTTTATAGCTTTTTCTATATTTGGATGAAGAGGACCGCTATTACCTATACATGTTGTACAACCAAAACCTACAATATGAAATCTTAAAGCTTCAAGATAAGGCAGTAAACCAGCTTTTCTTAAGTAACCTTCAACTACTCTTGAGCCTGGAGCCAGTGATGTTTTTACATACGGTTTTACATTCAATCCCTTTTCTACAGCTTTTTTAGCCAGTAGTCCTGCACCTATTAATACAGAAGGGTTAGATGTGTTTGTACATGAAGTTATAGAAGCTATAACAACAGAACCATCTCCAATTAAAACTTCTTCTCCATCAATTTCAATTTTTGCTACTTTTTTACCTTTATGTATTCTGCATTCACCAACTTCCATATCCTTTCCTGCTTCATCTTCAAAAGCTGTAAGCTCTTTTATATCTATTTCTCTGTTATAATTGCAGTTTAGTAGGTCTACAAATGTTTTCTTCATGTCTTTTAATGATACTCTATCCTGTGGTCTTGAAGGTCCTGCTAAAGACGGTTCTATTTCTGACATATTTATTTCTATAAAATCAGAATATTCTGGTTGTTCTGAGCCTGTGTAAAATAGTGCATTTTCTTTTGTATATTTTTCTGCAAGGTCTGCAGCTTCGTTTCTGTTTGTTAGTCTGAGGAAGTTTATAGTTTCCTCATCAACTGGGAAAAAGCCCATTGTTGCACCATATTCTGGTGCCATATTTGCTATAGTAGCTCTGTCTGGTAAAGAAAGTTTTTTGACACCTTCTCCAATAAACTCAACAAATTTTTCAACAACACCAAGTTCCCTGAGTTTTTGTGTTATTGTTAAAACAAGGTCTGTTGTTGTAGCCCCTTCTGGAAGTTCGCCAGTAAGTTTTACACCTACAACCTCTGGTATTTTCATATAATAAGGTTGACCAAGCATAACAGCCTCTGCTTCAATTCCACCAACACCCCATCCCATAACGCCAAGACCATTTATCATAGTAGTGTGAGAATCAGTCCCTACTAATGTATCTGGGAATGCGATAGTTTCTCCATTTTGTTTAGCAGTCATTACAACCTGAGCTATATACTCTAAGTTAACCTGATGAATAATTCCTGCTCCTGGTGGGAAAATTCTTAATGTGTCAAAAGCATTTTGAGCCCACTTTAAAAGCTGATATCTTTCTTTATTTCTCTTATACTCCATTTCCAAGTTTTTCTTAAAAGCATCCTCTGTACCAAAGAAATCAATTTGAACAGAGTGGTCTATAATAAGGTCTACAGGAACAAGAGGATTAACCTTTTTAGGGTCTATTCCTAACTCCTTAGCTGCATCTCTCATAGCAGCAAGGTCTACTACCCCAGGAACACCTGTAAAGTCCTGCATAATAACTCTTGCCGGATGGTGTGGAATTTCTACAGGTGTATCATACTTTGTTTTCCAGTTGGTTATGTTTTTCACATGTTCTTCTGTTACTACAACACCATCATAGTTCCTAAGAAGATTTTCTACTAAAATTCTGATAGAAAAAGGTAATCTCTCAATATTACCTATACCTTCATCTTGTAGTTTTTTGATATTGTAGTAAGTGTAATTGTTCCCATTTACCTGAAGGGTTTGCTTAAATAAGTTTTTGTCCATTGTCTCTCCTCACGTAATTTAATTTATTTTGAAATATTATAATTTACTTGAAACAGAAAAATCAAACACTGTTTTAAAAAATTTTTTTCTTGAAAATAAAGGTTTGAGATTTATATTTTTGGGTATGGAAAAGTACCCATCATATTTAAGACTTTATGAAACTGGAGAGTTAGAAAAAAGAGTAGAAAAAGCCATCTCTATGCTTGAAAACTGTGAAGTTTGCCCAAACAACTGTAAGATAAACAGACTGGAAGATAAAAAAGCTTTCTGTAAAACAGGTAGATATGCAAAGGTAGCATCTTACTTTCCTCACAAGGGAGAAGAATTTCCAATAAGAGGATACAATGGTAGCGGTACTATATTTTTTTCTTACTGTAATATGAGGTGTGTTTACTGTCAGAACTTTGATGTAAGTCAATTAGGTGAAGGAGAGGAAGTATCTCCTGAAGAACTTGCTAATATGATGTTAACTTTGCAAAAAATTGGCTGTCATAATATAAATTTTGTATCTCCTTCTCACGTAGTACCTCAGATTTTAGAAGCGGTGTATATAGCAGTACAAAAAGGTCTAAAAATACCTATTGTTTACAATACCTCTTCATTTGACAGTTTAAAATCGTTGAAACTTCTTGATGGAGTTGTTGATATATATCTTCCAGATTTTAAATATCTGAATAACTACTTTGGTAAAAAATACTCAAAAGTAAAAGGATACGCAGATGCAGCCAAAGAGGCTATTAAAGAGATGTATAGACAGGTTGGAAACCTGATTACAGATGAAAGAGGTATAGCTATAAAAGGTGTTCTCGTAAGACATTTAGTACTTCCAAATGATATATCTACAACAAAAGAAGTTCTAAAATTTTTAAAAGATATATCTCCAGATTTAGCTATTAATGTAATGTCCCAATATTTTCCAGCATACAAGGCAGATGAATATCCAGAAATAAATAGAAGACCTACATGGATTGAATATGAAAATGCTTTAAAGTTAGCACAGGATTTAGGACTTAGAGTTATTTCTGGCTAAGGCCTTTTTCTGACACTTAGAACAAAGGCCAAAAATTTCTAATCTATGAAATTTTGGTAAAAATCCATACTCAGCACATACTTTGTCTTGAAGTTTTTCAATATCTTCTGATTGAAATTCTATTATTTTTCTACAGGATGTACATATTAAATGGTCGTGATGTTCTTTTATAGAGATTTCATATATTGTTTTATTATTTATTTTGATAACTTCCTCTACAAAACCTAATTCTTTCATGATATTTAATGTTCTATAAACTGTAGCTCGAGATACTGGTATATTCTTTTGCCTTATTTTGTGAACCATCTGCTCTATTTCAAAATGACCTTTTGTAGAAATAATTTCTTTAAAAACTTGCTCTCTTTGTGGTGTATATTTTAAGCCTTTATTTTTTATAGCTCTTTTAAACTCTTCTAAAAGTCTTCTTTTTGTTATTCTTGTTTTTTTCTTCTTATGCTGGGTCTTTTTCATCTTTTATCTGGCCTCTTTAATGTAAATGTATTATTCTTAGTAACAAGACAGTAATTAGCACCCCCTAATCTACCTATTATTTCTAATTTTTCTGTATCTACATATCCCTTTTCATTTAGAATGTCATCTTTTACATGAATTTTCAAGACCTCACCAAGTATAAGTCCCATTTTTCCTATTTCTATAATCTCAAATTTTCTACATTCTATATTAACTGGAGATTCTTTAACTCTTGGTGCTTTAACTACGGAAGAAGGAACTGGAGTAAGATTTGCCTCTTTGAATTCATCTATTTCTTCATCAAAAGGTAAAGCTGTAATGTTCATTTTTTCTACTACTTCTTTTGTAACCATATTTATAACAAACTCACCTGTTTCTTCAATATTTTTCCATGTATCTTTTTTAGCTTTTGTTTCTTTTCTACCTATAGATACTGCTATTAGTGGTGGTTCACTTGACACTCCTGCAAAATAACTAAAAGGAGCAAGATTGTAAATACCTTCTTTACTTACTGTAGAAATCCATGCTATAGGTCTTGGTACAATAACACTTATCATAAGCTTGTATATTTGAGAAGGTTCTAAACTTTTTATATCTATCTCCATAATTAAAACTCCGAGAGTATATCTTCTTCATGTTGAGCATAAAAATCTGTAATAATTGTTATTATCTCATCTATATCATCTGATATTTGAAATAGATTTAAATCTTCCTCACTGATATAACCTCTTGATAAGACTTGTTCTTTTATCCACTGATAAAAACCATTCCAGTACTCACTACCATACAATATAACTGGAAATGGTTTTAATTTTTTCGTTTGTATAAGAACAAGAGTTTCTGTAAGCTCATCTAAAGTTCCATATCCGCCAGGAAAGAGAACATATGCTGTTGCATATTTAACAAGCATAACTTTTCTTGCAAAAAAGTAATGAAAGTTTAATTGAACTTTTGCATATTTGTTAGGAAGCTGTTCTAAAGGTATATCTATATTTAAACCTATAGAGTTTCCTCCTGCTTCATAAGCACCTCTATTACCTGCTTCCATAATTCCGGGTCCACCACCAGTAACAATAGAAAAACCTCTCTTAGCTAATTTATATGCAAGTTCTCTAGCGGCTTCATAAAATTTATCTCCTTCTTTAACTCTTGATGAACCAAAGATAGTTACAGCAGGAACATATTGAGGCATAACATCAAAGCCATCTACAAAATCACCTATTATTCTAAATAATCTCCATGCTTCTTCCTTTTTTAGCTCGTTTATCTGATATTTTTCTAACATTTAAACTCCCTTTTTATAAAGTTCTATTAGTAGTATAACTATCAATCCTAAGCTAAAATTTAGCTTAATTAAAGCGGTAATTTTATTTATGAGTAAAGGTTTTTCTTCGTTAGAAGCTTTTATCAATTTTTTATAAAGATTAAAGTATATATAAGAAAATATCAATACCATCACAAGATAAATCAAAAGTTTAGCATCAAAAATATAGGATTGAACATGCAAATGAGCTCTATATCCGCCAGTTATAAGCAACAAAAATATAGCTATCCATACAAACTTAAAAAATCTACCCATTAGTTCAGGTATAAGTACCAACTTTTCTTTTCCAATAACATTTAGCGAAGGCCTCAAGATAAATAAAGTATAAAACATTCCACCTATCCATATTAAAACCCCTAAAATATGCAAAAAATTTGCTACAGCATCTATTATCATTTAGCTACCTCTTGACCTTTCATACTTTTAGGATACAAAATTTTAGCCATTATTATAGAAATTTCATAAAATACTATCAAAGGAAAAGCTAAAAATATCTGACTTACCACATCTGGAGGTGTTAAGATAGCCGCAAGAACAAAAATACCAACTATAAAGTAAGGTCTAATCTTAACAAGTGTTTGAGGTGAAACTACTCCAAGTCTTGCAAGTAAAGACAAAATAACAGGCATTTCAAACGTAATACCAAAAGCAAGTAAAAGTCTTATTACAAAGGATATATACGAGCTAACTGAAAGCATTGCCTCAACACTTAGCTGTTCATAACCAAATGTTATCAAAAATCTTATAGCTAAAGGCAGAACAATATAAAAAGAGAAAAATACTCCAGCAACAAAAAATACTGTAGTAAAAAGAACAAAAGGTACTAAAAGTTTTTTTTCATTTTCATAAAGGGCAGGTTCTATAAATTTCCATACCTGATAAAACACAAAAGGAGATGCTAGAACAAAACCTACAAGTATTGAAATCTTTAAAGCGGTAAAAAAGGATTCTGTAGGTGTTAATGCTACAAGTTTTAAATCAGGAAATACCTGTTTTAAAGGTTCCTGAAATATGTCAAAGAAAAAATTAACCTGAGTGAAAGCTACAATAGTAAATATAAATACAGCAATTAAACTTTTTATCAGTCTTATTCTTAGTTCAGCTAAATGTTCTGTAAGTGGAGCTTCGAACTCTTCAGGATTTTTCGCCATCTATATGTTCCTCTTTCTTTTTAAAGGAAATTTTTTCTCTTTTTGGTATATATTCATCTTTTTTTATTTCTTTTTTAAATTCTTTTTCAAAATCATCTTCTTTTTGAGATATCTCCTCTTTTTTTGCTTTTTTCTCTGGTTCTTCTAAATCTATCTTTGTAAGCTCTTTTACTGATGTAATATCTTCCACTACAGAGCTTTTTACTTCATCAACTGTTCCTTTAATCTCTCTTATAAATTTAGCTATTGTTCTAGCAGCTTCTGGAAGTCTTTGAGGCCCAAGTACAATAAGAGCAACAATCATAATAACTATCAGTTCTTGAAATCCTATTCCAAACATATCTACACCTACTTAACTTAGATTTTTAAAATTATACATCTAAAAAGTTATTCCTATACTAAGTTCAAATCTATAAAGAGATTCTTCATTTTTTCTATCTAATTTTCTTGCAACATCAAAAACTATTGCTCCTACAGGAGTTGGTACTAAAAAACCTGCTCCTATAGTTTTTCTAAGATAAAAACGTTTAATATCTTTATCATCTACAAATACATTTCCTATATCAAAAAACAAAAGAAGATAAAGATTAAAAGGCTTATATATAGGATATTTAACATCATTATTCAAAAATAAATATGCAATTCCACCAGACTTATTCTTTCCTTTTATTTCTTCATATCCAAATCCTCTTACTGTAGCCAATCCTCCTAGAAAAAATCTTTCTGACAAAGGAATATTATCTAATTTATCAAATATATATCCTGTTCCTAATCTTTGAGAAAAAACAAAACTTTTAAAGGGATAAAAATACCTAAAAAGATTTTCTACTTTCCAAAAATCTATATCTCTAAATGTTTTTTCAAGTTTTAAAATATCTATATATCCTGTTTTTGGGTCATATCTGGGATTTCTATAGTCTATATTAACTAAAGTTGATAGCTTATCTGCTTTATATCTCTTTATGGCAATAGGTACAGTATTATTTTTTATTCTATTTTTTGTGTTTTTAAATGTTATATTTCCTTTTATGTTTCTTGTGAAAAGTTTTGATATAGATATTTCTACTCCATCAGTATCAAGGTCATATATTCTATGTATTTCTACTGATTTATAAATGGATAAAAAACCTGATATTCTCTTTGGTATTAATCTATTCCCTATAGAATACTTATAAATTGACGAACCAAGGTTTGTAAACTCAGTATAAATAAAACTCTCAAATCCATAGTTGAAAAGATTTTTTAATGTAAGAGATGTTTGAATTCTAAACTGTCTGTCTGTGTTATAACCAATAGACCCCTGGAAGAATCCTCTTTTGTCTTCATGTAAATAAAGTACCCTATCTACCTGTTTATTTATTTTTTCAACAAACATATATGGATTAATATAATCAAACAGATAAGTTGAATAGAGATTTATCAGGTCAAGGTCTGTTTTTTCTTTGGAAAAAAACCTACTATTATCTAAATTTAGCTCTACAATTTTAGGAAAAAGATGATATGTACCATATATAAGAACAGCTCCATTTTCATATCTCTTTCCTGGTAGAAAATTAAAAATTCCTACAACAGAAAAATAGTTTTTATTTTCCCTAATTTTTACGTCAAGGAGAACTTTTCCATCAAAATAACCTTTATCCTTTAAAAGTTTTGAAAACTGTTCTTGAAGGTCAAGAAGTAATTTCCCATCATATGCACGTGGTAATTTAGGAATTTTTTTTATTTTGAAATTATTTATTATTATCTTTTCTAAAATAAACTTTTTTCCTTTAGAAAAAAGTATGTTTAAAAAAACTTCTCCCTTTTCTCTATCTATACTTTCTTGTAAAGAATAATTAGCCCTTAAATATCCTTTTTCTATAAAATTATTGATATAGGTATTTAGTATCTGTTTTATAGTTAACTTTTTATATGGTTTACCTATAAATTTTGATATTTTTTTTAGTTTTAAATTTGATTTTATATCCTTTAGTATATATCTTCTTCCTTCATTAATTATTATTTCTATATTTGCAGTTGTTTCATCAATATTTACAAGCCTTACATTAACTTTTACATCTAAAAAACCATTATCTATATAAAAATTCTTTATATTTTCTTTTGTTTTCTTTAGTTGAAATACACTAACACCTGTGTTAACAAATGTAAGAAAACTTTTTAATTTCTTTTCTTTAAAGCTTTTAACTCCCTTAAAAATTACCTTATACTTTGTACCAAAACTTATGTTTATATAAAGGTCTGCTCTGTTTTTAGATATTTTTCTAATGTCTTGAAGGGTAACAATATTTTCATAATAACCTTCTTTTCTTAAATAATCACTTAAAGTTTCTAATTTTTCTAATATAAATTGGTATTTAAGTACTGTTTTTTTACTTAATTTTAGTATTTTTTTATATTTTTTTTGTTTAGTAGCTGGTATATTTTTCTCAGACAAAAAAATAATTTTTCTTAATTTAAATGGTTTTCCTTCTTTTATCTTTATGTATAAAGTTGCAAATCCATTTAAGTTGATATTTGACTCAAGATTTATCTTTGCATTTAAAAAACCGTTATCTATATAAAACTGCTTTAATCTCATAGGAATATTTTTTATTGTATATGTATCTATTGGATGATTTTCTATTATGCCAGCTACACCAACTATTTCACTTTTCCAGAATGACTTATTTCCTTCAACATTTATCTTTTTTATAACAGGTTTTTTCCATAAAGTTAGAGTATCATTTTTTAACTGTATCTTTTCAAAGTCATTAGTTTTTCTTAAAAGAGTTATTAAAATATTCTTATCTTTAAGTTTTTGATACACTTGTTTTATATTATTTTTAGGTAATGGATAGTTTGACACTATAGTGAGACTAAAACTATCTGAAAATAGAAAAATAGAAAAAATAATAAAAAATAAAATTTTTTTCATATGAACTTGTGTTTTATTAACCTCTCTAAATTTTTAGAATAATATTATAAAATGAGACATTATCAATTACTAAACTGGAGATAAAAATGGTTTTATCTAAAAGTAAAATTAAAGAATTAATTGAAATTGGAACTATCGAAGTAGACCCATTAGACATTGAACTACAGCTTCAAGAAAGCTCACTTGATATTAGATTATCTCAAAGGCTTTATAAATATCCATTAGATTTGGAACCAGAAATCAGTATGTTAGATATAAAAAATCCCTATTTAAATATACTTGAAAAAGATTTTATATCTGATAATGGCTTTGTTTTAGAGCCAAAAAAATTTATACTGGCTGAAAGTTTAGAATATATATCTGTCCCAGACAACATAAATCTATTTCTTGATACTAAATTTAGATTAGATAAATTTGGACTTATTTTAATAAACAAAGGCTGGTTAGGTGCAGGTTTTGAAGGATTTATTACACTTTGTATATATAATGCTGGTGATTTCCCAGTTAGACTTTTTAAAGAAGAAAAAATAGCCCAGATAGTATTCCAAAAAGTAGAATAAACCATTTGTTATAATAAAATACACCTTTTATAAGGAGAGGTATTTTGCAGCAGATAGATATAGCTATTGTAGGATATGGTACTGTAGGAAACGCTGTAGCAAAAATACTAGAAGAAGAAAAACAACTACTTACACAAAAAGCTGGATATAAAATAAATCTAAAAAAAGTATATACAAGAAACTGGAATAAACATTTTAAATATCCATTAAAAGAAAATCAAAAAGCAAAATCTTTAGAAGAAATACTAAATGACCAGGATATCAAAATCGTTGTAGAACTAACAGGAGGTATAGATTTTCCCTTAGAGCTTTTTAAAAAGTGTATTTTAAAGAAAAAACATATAGTTACAGCAAACAAAGCATTACTTGCAGAAAAAGGTAAAGAAATTTTCCAGCTTGCAGAACAAAACAACATAAGAATAGGATTTGAAGCAGCCGTAGCAGGTGGAATTCCAATAATAAGAGCCTTAAGAGAAGGACTGGTAGCAAATAAAATAAAAAATATATACGGCATTTTAAATGGAACAACCAATTTTATTCTAACCAAAATGTACACAGAGAAAAAAGCCTTTAATGAAGTTCTTAAAGAAGCTCAGGAAAAAGGATATGCAGAAGCTGATCCAACACTTGATATAAATGGTATAGATGCTGCTCATAAAATAGCAATACTTGCGTCCTTGGCTTTTGGTGGGTTTTTAGATTTTTCTAATGTATATACAGAAGGGATAAACGGTATAGAAAAACTGGATATAGAATTAGGGAAAGAGTTAGGATACACGTTAAAGCTACTTGCTATTGCAAAATCTCATAACGATGAAGTGGAAGTTAGAGTACATCCTACTTTTTTACCACAATCTAATCCCTTATCTTCTGTAAATGGAGTATTTAACGCAGTTTTAATAGAAGGAAATCATGTAGGAGAAACTATGTTTTATGGAAAAGGTGCTGGTGGCGAACCTACAGCAAGTGCAGTTATAAGTGATATAGTAGATATAGGAAAAAGTATTGTTCTAAATACAGGAAGAAACATAGAAATAACATCTATGAATTGGAAACATAAAGACCTTAGTTTAAAGAAAGTTGAGGATTTTTATACAAGATACTATATAAGATTTACAGTACCAGATGTAATAGGTATTCTTTCAAAAATTGCAACTGTATTTGCAAAATATGAAATAAGCATAGCAGCAGTTATCCAAAAAGAAAAAGTAATAGAACTATATGATAAATCTATAGAAAAGACAGTACCACTTGTAATCTTAACCCATACAGCTTCAGAAAATAATATACAAAAAGCTATAAAAGACATAGAAAACCAAAAACTGACAAAATCAAAAACTATAATAATCAGAGTAGAAGACCCAGAATAAATGAAAACAGATAATATAGAAATAAAAAAATATATAGGAATTATCTTAGCTCCAGTCTTAGCCATAATAGTATATCTTTTACCTTTAGACCTGAATAAAAATGCTCATATAGTCCTTTCTATAATGATTTTTTGTTTGATATTCTGGCTAACAGAAGTAATTCCTTTATCAATGACAGCGCTTTTAGGAGTTTCTTTAGCTGTTATTTTTGGTGTCGTAAATATAAAAAATGCCTTTTTATCATTAGGAGACAAGGTTCTTATCCTGTTCATTGGAAGTTTTCTAATAGCACAGGCTATGACAAAACACGGATTAGACAAAAGATTTGCATTACTTCTACTAACAAAAGATATATTTCTTAAAAGCCCTATCATGTTAATTGTAGGGTTTTCATTAATATCCTTTACACTATCTATGTGGGTGAGCAATACAGCAACTACAGCTATGTTATTACCACTAATTCTTGGTATAGTAGAGACATTTAGAAAAAATAATATAAAAGGTACAAAACTTTTTGCTGTATATGCGCTTCTTGCTGTTGCTTATTCAGCATCTATTGGCGGAACAACAACATTGATAGGAACTCCAACAAATCTTATCGGTGTAGGTTTTTTAAAAGAGGAAGGATATGAGGTAGATTTCCTTCAATGGATGTTAATCGCTTCTCCTATATCATTTACAATGTTTGTCATTTTAATGTTATACATAAGATTTAAAATAAAAAAATTCAAATTTAACAAAAATCAAATAAAAAAAATCTTTTTAACAGAAAAACAACATTTACATAAAATTTCTGCTGGAGAAATCAACACATTAATTGTTTTTTTTACAGCAGCTATATTATGGATGCTTCCAGGTATTGCAAATTTAGTTGGAAATGAGGTAGCATATAAATTCCTAAAAACGCATTTACCAGAGAGCATAGTTGCTCTTTTTTGCGGTATTTTGCTTTTTTTATTACCTATTGATTTAAAAAATTTTAAAGGAACTTTAGAAGTTGATGACTTAAAAAAGTTAGATTGGGATGCTATATTACTGTTTGGTGGTGGTATTGCATTGGGAAAACTGATAATAAACACAGGGTTAGCTCAATATATAGGAAAAAAAATATCATCTATTATTTCACCTGAATTTTTTATCGGTTTTTTATTTGTTTTAATATTAAGTATGATTTTTATGACAGAAATTAGTTCAAATACAGCAACTACAGTTACTTTTGTCCCTATCATTATAGGAATTTTGAAAGAAATGCATATTGATATATTTTATCCTATAATTGCTGTTGTTATAGCAGCAAGTTTTGCATTTATGTTGCCAATAGCAACCCCACCTAATGCTATAATTTATGGTAGTAGATTAATAAAAATAACAACAATGGCAAAAACAGGTTTTGTTTTAAATATTATAGGTTCCATTGTTATATTGACATACATAATAATTTATATGAGGTGACAGATGGAGCTAAAATGGGAATTTTCTGCAGGAGGCGTAGTTTACAAAAAAGAAGATGGAAAAATCTATGTACTCTTAATAAGAGTAAAAAACCGATGGAGTTTTCCAAAAGGAAACATAGAAAGAGATGAAGAAAGAGAAAAAGCAGCTTTAAGAGAAGTTAAAGAAGAAACAGGTGTAGACGCAGAAGTATTAGATTTTCTTGGAGAGATAGAATACTGGTACAGTCTTCATGGATACAGAATCCATAAATTTGTTTACTATTATCTTATGAAGTACAAGGGTGGTGAAATAGTTCCTCAAAAAGAAGAAATTGATGAAGCTAAGTTTGTACCTCTTGAGGAAGCAGAAAACTTACTTACATATGATAATGATAAAAAAATCCTACAACGAGCTATAAATAAACTAAAAGAGTTAGGTGAAATATAAATGCTCCACTCATTAGTAAATTTTTTTTTGACTACTGTAGGAAATTAGATAGAGGCAAAGCTTTAAAAAGAAGTCAGCAAATTGGTAATTTTATATGGAAACTTGGTTATAGAAAATCAGTTATTTTAAAAAATTTAGACATAGCATTTCCTGAAAAGAATAAACACTGGAAAGAAAATATAGCAAAAGAGTGTCTTATAAATATTGCAAGAACGTTAGTTGAGTTTCCAAGGATACCAGACTACATAAAAACCGGTGAGATAAATGATATATTTAAGATTATAGAAGGAAAAGAAATATTAGATAAATACTCAAAAGATGGATTTATATTAGTTACTGGACATATTGGAAACTGGGAAATCCTTGGAGCTGGTATTCAAAAAGATTATAAAAAATTAGTAGCTCTTGCATACAGACAGGAAAATGAAAAAATAAATCAAATTCTAAAAAAAATTAGAAATGATGCAGGTCTTGAAATCATACACCATAATGACCCAATGAGAAAGTTTATAAAAGCTATTAGAGAAAATAAAATACTGGCATTTTTAGTAGACCAGAACACCATACGTGAAAGAGGTATATTTGTAGATTTTTTTAATCTGCCAGCTATAACTGTAACTTTTCCAGCAAAATTAGCAGTTAAACACAACAAACCTGTAGTATTTGCTTATTCTATATTTGATGAGAAAGATAAAACATATAAATGTTATGTTTCTCAAATAGAATATGAAAAGACTAAAAAAGAGTACGATGATATATGTGCACTTACTAAAGCATATACCAAAAAAATAGAGGAAATCGTAAGAAAGCATCCAGAGCAATATTTATGGACTCATAAAAGGTGGAAAACCAGACCAGAAGGAGAGCCCCCAGTATACTAGGGGCTTTTGAGATTTTAAGCTTCTAGGAAGAACTGTTTTAATTCTTTAGGTAATTCAGCAGCTATATCCTCTACCTCACCTTCAGTAACATGTCTTTTAATTACTCTAAATACCGCTTTTACTGCCTGTGTAGCTTCTTCTTTATTCCCAAAATCTCTTGGGGCAGTTCTACCATCTTCTTTCATAACTTCATCAATAAACTCATCAATGTGTTTAATCTTTTCTGGAACTTTGTCAATCTTCCATCCATCTACAGCAATAGCTTTAATACACATTGGAAGTTGTGAAATGAAATCTAAAAACTCTTCTGGTGTTAATCTGTTTCTTAAAGCATGAATAACAGCTCTTGTAACTCTCATAGCTCTGTTTTTATCCTCAGGATTTCCAAGTTCCTGTGCTACCTCTTTAATAAAAGCATTCCCTGTGGCTACATACTTTTCAAAGTTCATGGCCACCCTCCTTAATTTTATTATATTTCCTTTACATAATTAAAAATATATACCAATCTAAATTTGTCAATATAAAATTATATTAGTGTAATACTATAAAATTATCATTTTTTGACTTCTGAAGTTTTTAAAATTTCACTTTCTACATCTATTTCTTTCATAACATAAACTTTATCACCAGGTCTTACCCTTTCTACAGTTTTTAATCCAACTACCTGTCCCCTTTCTGCGATATCAATATTTTTTCTATCAATCTGCATAGATTCTACTACCTGCCTTACAACACCAGTTTTTTTACCAATAATATGAATAGTATCTCCTATCTTCATAGGATTATTAACTATTCTTACTTCTGCAACGCTAATTTTAGGATAAAAATGTACAACTTCTCCTACATATAGTTTTTTCTCTTTCGCTATTGATTTATTTATACCAAATAAACCTTCTCCAAAGTAAAATCCGCTGTCCCATTCTCTATGATAAACCCTTTCTAATAAATCCCATAAATCTTTCCAGCCCTTTGTTTCCCATTCACCATTTAATATTCTTTCCTGTGCTTCTCTATAACATTTTGTAACAATGTACGCATAATCTGGATTTTTATTTCTTCCCTCTATTTTCCAGCTATCTGCCCACATAAGCTTATCTACAAAATTTATAGTCACTAAATCCCGTGCAGATAATACATAATCAGAACCTAAGAAAAATTCTGTACCTGTATTTTTTGAAACAATCTTTACATCAAATTCATGTCTGCAAACCTGATAACATTCACCTCTATTTCCAGAAGTTTCAAAAACATCATGAGACAAGAAACATCTTCCAGAAACTGCCATACACATAGCACCATGAATAAATATCTCTATCTCAAGATTTGTTTTATTTTTCAGTTCAAGGAGACCTTCTAATTTTACTTCTCTTGCTGGAACTATTCTTTTTACTCCTAATTTTTCATAAAATTTCGCTGCTTGCGTATTTGATACAGAAGCCATAGTTGATAGATGAGTTTCTAGTCCTAACTCTATAGATTTTGAAAGAACAGCCATATCCCAACCAATAACTGCATCCACTCCAATTTCCTTTAGTTGATGAAGAGTTTCATTAACCCATGGTAAATCGTCTTCAAAAACTATAGAATTCATTACTATATATTGTTTTAAACCAGCATCTTGAGTTATTTTTCTTATTTCCTTTACATCTTCTATTGTAAAATTACTTTTTAAAGCTCTTTGATTTAACTTACCTACACCCATATAGATTGCATCAGCTCCAGCTTTAATTACTGCAGAAAGACCTTCATAATGACCTACTGGAGCAAGTATTTCTGGTCTGTGTTTATATAAAGACATGATTTAACCTCCTATTCTTAATTATTTAGGTAGTAATTAAATATAATAGAAATTTTCTAAATATAAAAAGTGAAATTAGTCCACTTTTATAGAAGGACGTGAGTTTAATAGTTTTTTTGTATAAGGATGAGAAGGATTATCAAAGATATCAAACACTGTTCCTTCTTCTACAATTTCTCCTTTATAAAGGACTATAACTCTATCTGCTACTTCTGCAACTACACCAAGGTCATGTGTAATTAATAGGATACCAATATTTAAACTCTCCTTTAAAGAAACAAATAATTTAAGAATTTGAGCTGCTACTGTAACATCTAAAGCTGTAGTTGGTTCATCTGCAAGTAAAATTCGTGGATTATTAACAACTGCGATAGCTATAGCTACTCTTTGTTTTAAACCACCTGAAAGCTCATGAGGATATTGATAAAATCTTCTCTCTGGCTCTGGAATTTTAACTTTATACATCGTTTCTATAGCGATTTTCTTTGCTTTTTCATTTGAAATATTTCTATGTGCTGTAATAGTCTCTACTATCTGCTGACCTATAGTTAATAAAGGATTTAAAACTGCTGATGGTTCTTGAAAAACCATAGATATCTTATTACCTCTAATACTTCTAATATCTTTATATGTTGTCAAATCAATGAAAGAACCATCTAGATTAAAAAGAATTTTTCCTTTTAACGTCGCATATGAAGGTAAAAGTCCCAGTATAGAATAACAGGTTACACTTTTTCCAGATCCAGACTCACCTACTAAAGCTACAATTTCCCCTGGATTTATAAAAAAAGAAATACCCTTGAGAGCCTCTACAGTTTTATTCTCAAGGGTAAAATGAACTTTTAGATTTTCTACTTTTAGTATAGAATTCATACTGATTATTTATACAATGTATCCACAACATCTTCTATTGTTTCTTTATCAAGAACACCTGATATCATAAGTGCTTTTCCTTCTTTTAAAGGAAAAACTGTTGTTGGTGTTCCACCTATAGGAGTTTTTTTGCCAAAAAATTCTAAGTTTTTATCAATTATAGGTTCAGCTTTTTTACAATCTTTTTCCAGCTGTTTTAGTTTAGAACTTTTCCTTTCTTTTACATACTCAAAGCTTTTTTTCAAAATCTCCTGTTTTTTCTTCATATCACTTTGACAGATTATATTGTAAGAAACTTTTTTAGCATGTTTGTGGAATGGAAGAGGAAATAATATAACACCGAAAGATATATCTTTCCTATCTTTTAATACCTCTTCCACATTATCATGGTAAACTGCACAGGCTGGACATTCTGGGTCTTCTATAATATAGAGTTTAATCTTTGCATTCGGATTTCCAAGAACAAGATTTTCCTTTGGCATTCCCTTTATATTAACAATTTTGGCTTTTTGCATAAAAGCGATACCAGCTTTTTCTTTTAACTTTTGAGCCTTATCCTTTCCGATTATTGCTTCTAACTGTTTTACTTTCTCTTTTACAGCTTCTTTAGAAAGCTCTAACATTTTTTTCCTTGTTAAACTCTCTTTTTTCTGAATATCAATGATTTCTCCAGAAATTAAATATTTAAAATCACAGTCTACATAAACAGGAATTTTTCTTCCTCTAAGCTCAACAATCACCTCATAAAAATCTTCAATAGGTGCTTCGGAAATGGAAACAACTTTAGCTCTTCCCAAAATCGGTGCTAATCTTTCTTGAGCTTCTTTTACACTTATATCGGTTGTAGACAAACAACCTTCTTCCTCTGCAAATGAAACAGACATAAAAATCAGTGAAGTGATTGTAGCAAAAATTAATTTTTTCATACTTCCCTCCTTAGGTTGATACATTAAATTCTCTTAAGGCTTCATTTAAAGATACTTTTTTATCTGTTGATTCTTTTCTCTTTCCTATAATTAAAGCTACAGGAACTCCATATTCTCCAGCAGGAAATTTTTTCATCATCGTTCCAGGAATAACTACACTTCTTGCAGGCACTCTACCTCTATACTCAACAGGTTTATCTCCAGATACATCTATAATTCTGGTTGAACCTGTGATAACAACACCAGCACCTAAAACAGCCTCTTCTTCTATTATAGCTCCTTCTACGATTATGCATCTTGAACCTATAAAACAGTTATCCTCAACAATAACAGGTTTGGCAGAAGGAGGCTCTAAAACTCCACCTATTCCTACACCACCAGATAGATGAACATTTTTCCCTATCTGTGCACAAGAACCTACAGTAGCCCATGTATCAACAAGTGTTCCACTGCCTACATATGCCCCAATATTTACATAAGAAGGCATTAAAATAGCACCTGACTCTATAAAAGAACCGTATCTTGCTGTAGCTGGCGGGACAACTCTAACACCTGCTTCTTTCCAATTCTTTTTTAATGGAATTTTATCGTAATATTCAAAAGGACCAACTTCCATAACTTCCATCTGCTGTATTGGGAAATATAGTAAAATTGCTTGCTTTACCCACTCATTTACTATCCATTCATTATTTTGTTTTTCTGCTACTCTTACCTTACCTTTATCTAAAAGCTCTATAACTTCTCTAACAGCATCTTGATACTGTTTTTCTTTTAATAAATCTCTATTTTCCCATGCCTCTACTACAAGCTTTTTTAATTGTTCCATAAACAGCCTCCAGTAATTTGTTATGTTTAAAATTGTATCAAATTATAGCAATTATAGAGAAATTTGATTATTTTCACAAAAATTTTTATACTATAAAGTCTGTTCTTTATAATTTTCACAAATTTAGGAGGTTTTTAATTATGGCTAAAGTTAAGATGAAAACAAATAGAACAGCTGCTAAAAGATTTAAAGTTACTGCAAAAGGAAAAATAAAGTACTGGAAAGGAGGTGTTTCTCACTATAATACAAAGAAAACAAGAAAAAGGAAAAGACAGGGTAGAAAACCTCAATACGTACCAGAAGAGATAAAACACAAAATTGAAGCACTTATACCTTACGAATTTTAATAAGGAGGATAAAAAATGAGAGTAAAAGGACCTTCTTCAAGAAAGAAAAAAAAGAAAATATTAAAAATGGCAAAAGGTTATTATGGCGCCAAACATCGTTCTTATAAAAGAGCAAAAGAGCAGTTAATCAGGTCTTTGCAGTATGAGTATAGAGATAGAAGGCTTAGAAAGAGAGACTTTAGGAGACTATGGATAGTCAGAATTAATGCTGCAGCAAGAATGAATGGTTTATCTTACAGCCAGTTTATAAATGGCTTAAAAAAAGCAGGAATTCAGCTTGATAGAAAGGTTCTTGCTGATTTAGCTGTAAATGATTTAGAAGCATTTTCAAAACTGGTTGAAAAAGCAAAAGAGGCTCTAACAGCATAAAATGAGTTTAAAAGAAGAACTAACAGCTTTAAAAGAAGAAGCTTTAAAAAAAATATCAGAAATTTCAAGCTCAGAATCTCTTGAAAGGATAAGAGTAGAGTTTCTAGGTAAAAAAGGAAAATTAAAAAATATACTAAAAACTCTTGGTAAATTAGAGCCTGAACAAAGAAAAGAGATAGGTAAGCTAGCAAACTCTATAAAAGAATTTATAGAAGAAAAATTAAAAGAAAAAGAAAAACAGCTTAAAGAAAAAACCTTACAGGAAAAATTAGAAAAAGAAAGATTAGATATTACTTTACCTTCTTTCTGGCACGATATAGGTGCATCTCATCCTGTAATGTCAACGCTAGTAGAGATATCTGAAATATTCTTATCTATGGGCTTTAGTATAGAAGAAGGACCAGAAGTAGAATATGAAGAGTACAACTTTGATATGCTAAATATACCAAAAGACCATCCTGCCAGAGATATGCAAGACACATTCTTTTTAAACAACGGTATGCTTTTAAGAACTCATACTTCCCCAGTTCAGATTAGAACAATGCTAAAAAACAAACCTCCTATAGCCATAATAGCCCCAGGTAGAGTTTACAGAAAAGATGCAGACCCTACTCATTCTCCAATGTTTCACCAGATTGAAGGCTTAATGGTTGATAAGGATATAACATTTAAAGATTTAAAAGGCATACTAAAAATATTCTTAGAAAACATCTTCGGCAAAGATATTCCTATAAGATTTAGACCTAGCTATTTTCCATTTACAGAGCCTTCTGCAGAAGTAGATATAGGATGTACAGTTTGTGGTGGAAAAGGTTGTAGAGTCTGTAAAGAAACAGGATGGCTTGAGATATTAGGTTGTGGAATGGTAGACCCAAATGTGTTTGAAGCTGTTGGTATAGACCCAGATGAATATTCAGGTTTTGCTTTTGGTCTTGGTATTGAAAGAATAGCTATGCTTAGATATCAGATTACTGATATTAGGATATTGTTTGAAAACAACATGAGATTTAACCAACAGTTTAAGGGGATAAGATGAAAGTACCTTACTCATGGATTAAAGAGTTTCTGGATATAGATATACCTGCTGATGTCGTAGTAGAAAAGTTAAATACTACCGGAATAGAAGCGGTAAACTATAAGTTTGGAAGTTATATAGACGGCTTAATTACAGTAAAAGTTCTATCAGTAAAAGCACATCCAGAAAAAGAAAAATTACTGATATGCAAAGCAAGCGATGGAAGACAGGAGTATCAAGTAATAACAGCTGACAAAACAATAAAAGAAAAAGATGTAGTTATACTTGCCAAAGCTGGAACAAAGCTTCCTCAAATGGAAATAAAACCTATGAAATTTGGTAGTTTTATTTCGGAAGGTATGTTTATATCACTACAAGAGCTTGGTGTAGAAGAAGCATCAGACAGTATATTTAAATTAGACCCAGACACTCCAATAGGAATAGATGCTTCAAAACTATTAGGACTTGGTGAAGAAGATATAATTGAAATAGAAATAACTCCAAATAGAGGTGATGCTTTAAGTGTACGAGGTTTAGCAAGAGAGATAGGAGCTATCTTCGGTATAAAAAGAAAAGAAAAATTCCCTGTAGTATCAATACTACAAGAATCTATACCTGAAATAGAAGTACAAACAGAAAAAACCTACAGATACAGAGGAGTTATAATAAAAGACGTAAAGATAAAGACCTCTCCTCTTGATATAAGACTAAAACTTATAAAGTCTGGACAAAAGCCAATAAATAATGTAGTTGACATAACAAATTATATCCTTCTTCAAGAAGGACAGCCGTTACATGCATTTGATTTAGATAAGATAGAAGGAAAAGTTATAGTTAGAACTGCAAAAGACGGAGAAACTATAACAACCTTAGATGGAGAAGAAAAAAAACTAAAAAGTACAGATATAGTAATATCTGATGAAAAAAAACCTATTGCCATCGCAGGTATAATTGGAGGTGAAAACACAAAAGTTGACGAAAACACAAAAAACATTCTGCTTGAAGCAGCAGTATTTGACAATATTTCAGTAAGAAAAACAGCAAAAAGACTTGCTATATCTACTGAGTCTTCCTACAGATTTGAAAGAGGAGTAGATATAGAAAATCTACCTAATGCACAGGATAAAGCTGTAGAGCTTATTATAAAAACTGCAGAAGGTAAAGCTGTAGGAGAAAAAGATATATACACAAAGCAATATAAACCAAAACTAATACATCTAAAAGAAAAAACTACTCTTAGAATACTAGGAGAAGTAATCTTAAAAGAAGAAGCAAAAGAGTTATTAGAAAGACTTGAAATTCCCACAGAAATAACAGAAGATGGAACTATATCTACAATTCCAGCATTTAGAGCTTTAGATTTAGAAAGAGAAATAGACCTTGTAGAAGAAGTTGGAAGACTTAAAGGATTTGATAACTTTGCACCTTCCTTTCCTAAAGTATCTCTTGAAGGGTTCAAACAAAGTAAAGAATTTAGTTTTGAAATCAGAAGTAGAGACTTTTTTAAATCTAACGGACTAACAGAAGTTATAACATATACATTTGTAGGAGAAGACATATATAAAGCTTTAGATTTAGACATTCCAAAAATAAAAATAGTAAACTATCTATT
>JALSSG010000039.1 GCA_026984355.1 Hydrogenothermaceae bacterium | reverse complement strand
TAATATATTAGAATATTTATATATTTTAATATTTAATACACATATTTACATGATAAATATCACAGATATGTTAGTTTATATTAACCACTGTTTTTGTGTAATATGTTTATATGAGGTTTTTTAGTATAAAGATGCGTTCTTCTTTAGAGGAAAAGCATGTATCAGGTCATGAAAGAATAGTTAAAGATAGTGAAATTGAAAGTACTCTATTAGAACTCTACAAAAGAGGTTCGAGAAAGGATTTTGATTTACTGAATATAAAGCTTCAAAAAATAACACAGCCTATTAAATATTTAGAAAGAACGTTAAAAATAGAAAATTTAAACTTTAATGATTATAAAGAAGCTAATGAGTTTGCTATGGAGTTAATTTGTAAAAAAACTTTTATACCTAAAAATGTATTAAATAATATCATCTATCTTGTTCATTCTGGCTGTGGTATAGGCAAAAATATGAGAGGAGCTATGGTAGTAAATCAACAGGGAAAAAGGTTAGAAAAAGATAAGGAAAAAGGTATTAGAACCTCAATGGTTGATTTTGTAAACAGGAATAAAGTTTTAGAAATATTAAAAGAGAAAGGATTTACAGAAAGAACTTTGGATGCTCTTGCCTTGTCTACTAAAAATTTATCATTTGAAGGTATGTTGGCTGAGTACTGTATATCTGATGAACCTGACTATATAACTGGATATGTTGCTGTTGATGGAATTTACTATCGTATAACGCCTTTAAAAAAAGAAGGGAACTTTTTTGGTGGTAGAATTTACTTTGTAAAAAATGATGTTGATATTGATACTTTGTACTACTATCTAAAAAATGAACCGGTTTTAATAAAGGATATTCAGGTTTAATCTTGGAAAAAGATATTTTAGGTACAATCACAAGAATTCTTATTGAATATGGAAAACAAAAACAGTTAATTACATACAGCGAACTTTCAAATCTGGTTAATAAAAAGCTAAACAAAAAAGTTGTTTTACCAGTAAATATACATAAATATTTGCATGATATATGTGAAAATAGCTATAAAGAAAAAGGTTTTATGTTAGGAGCATTAGTTATAAGTAAAAAACTGAAAATGCCGTCAAATGGATTTTTTAAATTTGCTGAAAAGGTTGTAGGTAAAAGATTTTTGTCTGATGATGAAAAAAAAGATTTCTGGATAAATGAATTAAAAAAGATTTATCAGGAGTTTGATAGTTGAATATTTTTATACATGGATGGAGTTTTTCTAAGTATGTATGGAAAAATTTTTTCAATTTAGACAACTCTATGTTCTTAGACCTTCCTTATCATGGAAGCAGTAAAGAAATATATACAGAAAACATTATAGAAACCTATAGTGATAGGTTAGCATGTTTAATACAAGACTCAGATGAAAAAGTGAATCTTATAGGTTGGTCTTTAGGAGCATCTATATGTGTAAGAACTGTGCTAAAAGTAAATCAGAGAAAACTAAGTAATCTTATACTGATAGGTTTTTCTCCAAAGTTTAAGGATAAGGTTTTAGGACATAATCCTGTATTCATAAAGGCTTTTTTAGTTGGGTTAAACATAGATTATGAGAATACTATATATAGATTTAGACAAACAGCTACTGACAGTAGATTTGAAGAGATTCCTTTACCTGAAAAAGAAGGAGCTTTATATATTTTAAGAGAATATATAGAATTAGACTTATGTGATGATTTACAAAAGTTAGAGGTAAAAACTACACTTATCCATGGAAAGCAGGATAAAATCATATCTTATAAAGGCTCTGTTTTTGCAAAAAACGTTATAAAAAATTCTAAACTTATACTTTTAAATTCTAATCATGCACCTTTTTTGCAAAATCCTGATTTGTTAATTAAGGTTATTAGCCAATAGATTATTACTAATTTCTTTATAAAGCTGGAATAGTAATGTAATAATTTCTGAGGAAGAATCTAACATGTCTTCTATTAGCTTTATACTCTGGTCAATATTACCTTTTTCTTTATGTTTTATTGCTGATATACCTATTTTATGAAGTTTTTCATGTGCAGGTTCTATCTTTTTAAATATTAAAGTTGCTTTTTCTGAGAATTGTGATATTTCTTTTATTCCATCCAAGTAGTACCATTTTCCTAAGTTGCATCCTTTGTGGTCTGTGGGTATCCAGTTTATCTTTCCTTCAATTGACTGAATAACTTTATCCATCCATACAGCATGGTCTACTACTCTTTTTAATAGTTCTTTTCTTATATCTCTTTCAGGATTTTGATACTCAATCAGGTAGTTAAAACTTTTTATCTGTAAATCCATAGCTTCTTTAGATACTTGTTCTACTGTCTTTTGTAGTTCATCAGTTTCTATTAGACCTATATTTATATTAGAAGAGTTTTCTAAGATATTTTTTAGATTTAATTCTAAATTTCTGAAAAACTGTGTAAACTCTTTTATGTTTTCGTAAATCTGCTGACTTTTTTCATTTATTTCGTTAAATATTTTTAAAATCTCATCAAAAAGGTAATCTGAATTTTCTATAATTTCATTTGACTTATTCACCTGGGTTTCTGTTTCATACATCTGTTTTGAAACAGTTGATATAATTTCTTTAATTTGATTAGCATTTTCAGATGTTCTTTCTGCAAGTTTTCTAACTTCTTCAGCAACTACAGCAAAACCTTTTCCACTTTCACCAGCTCTTGCCGCCTCTATAGCTGCATTTAATGCTAGGAGGTTTGTCTGGGTGGTTATATTTAATATTATTCCAAGAACGTTATCTACATTTTCTAAACTGTTTTTTAATTCTTCTGTAGAGTTTACAAGATTGTTTAGTGTTTTAACAGATTCTTTATTAATATGAGAAAAATGTTTTACCTTATCCATACCAATCTTTACTGTTTTTAAAGTAGCACTTTCTAACTCATTTAGTTTATCTAACATCTTTATGATATCATCGCCATGAGTTTTTAGGTTATCTACACATTTTTCTATTTCTTTTATCTGGGTCCTAAAATGATTTAATTTAAGTCTTGGTTTTAGAGTTTTGCCTTTTATAATGGAAGTCTTATATATAGAAAAAGCGATATTACTTAAGGCATCTAAGTATGATTGATAGATGTTGCTGTATATATAAAGGTTTTTATCTATTTTATTTTCATTTTTATTTTTAAACCAGAGCATTTTTTGAACCTCTATTCAGTATAATTATTTTTTATATTTTCGATATTAGTTATTTCTAACTTTATTTTTGAAAAAATTCCTTAAATCTTTTGCATTTTTGCAAAAAGGCAAATATTAGAATATTCCATATTTATAATATAATTATATTCTACTATTGGCATACAAATTGCATTATTAAATACATAGAAAATCCAAACAGGAGGTAGTTAAAATGCATGACATAATAATAATACTTGCTATAATGGTTTTATTTGCTTTGCCTATTATGTACTTTATGCCTTCAAAATAGTTTCTAATTCCTGTGGTGAAAATATTGGTGGTTTACAGCTAAAGTTCTCACATATATAAACGGTAGGTTTATTATCTTTTTGTACAAGGCTGTTTAAAAATCCAGATAAACAACCAAGTTTTGAATCTGGTGTTTTTAAGGCTGTAAGGATAAAAGGGTTAAAATCAGAATATATGATTTTTATAAATGGTTTGCTTTCTTCCTTGTTGTTTACTGCTAAAATAACCTCTGTAGTTCCATTAACCAGCATATCTATAGATATTACAAACATAGTGTAAGCTGAAGGAAGTACAGATATTTCTTTTGAAAAAGCTTCTATTAACTTTTTTGCCTTTTGTTCTAATTCTTCAATAGAAAGTAATCTGCTAAATCTAACTATATTATACAGCATTACAGAGTTTCCAGATGGTATTGCTCCGTCATATATTTCCTGTGGTCTTATTACTACATCTTTTACATAATCTGCAGTCATAAAAAATCCGCCATTTTCTTTATCCCAAAAATGTTCAAAGGTCTGATTTAAAAATCCTTGAAACTCAAACAAATATTTTTCTTCAAAGGTTGTTTCGTAAAGTTCAAAAAGTCCCCACATAAAAAATGCATAGTCATCTATAGTTCCTTCATATTTAACTTCTCCGTCTTTATATCTATGATAAAGTGTTCCATCTTCTTTCTTCATTTTTTCTAAAATAAAGTCTGCTGCTTTTTTTGCCATATTTAAGTATTCTTGGCTTTGGGTAGTCTGTGATAATTTAGACAAAGCAGCAATCATAAGACCATTCCAGTCAGTAAGTATCTTTGTATCTTTTAATGGGTGTACTCTTTTTTCTCTAACTTCAAACAGTTTTTTTCTTATACTTTCTATTTTCTGTTTTAGCTCTTTAGTAGAAATACCTAATTTTTTAGATAGATTTTCAAGGTTATCTCTAAGAAAAATGATGTTTTTTCCTGTAATTTCTCCTGTTGCTTCTTCTCTATAATTACCTTCAGGAAAAATCGCATATATCTGTTCAAATAAACTAAAATCTTCTCCTAAAATCTGCTTTAGTTCATCATATGTCCAGACATAGAATTTTCCTTCTTCTCCTTCACTGTCTGCATCTTCTCCAGAATAAAAAGCTCCTTCTGGAGAAGTCATATCCCTTCTAACATATTCGGCTATTTCTTTTGCAACATCTAAGTAGAATGTATCTTTTGTTGCCTGATATGTTTCTACATATGCCATTATTAACATTGCCTGGTCATAAAGCATTTTTTCAAAATGAGGTAATATCCATTTCTCATCTGTTGAATATCTATGAAATCCAAATCCTATATGGTCATATATCCCTCCCTCTCTCATCTTTCTTAAAGTAAATTTAACCATCTCTAATGCTTCTTCATTTTTATATCTT
>JALSSG010000038.1 GCA_026984355.1 Hydrogenothermaceae bacterium | reverse complement strand
CTTTTTTTCACTTACCGCCCCAGTAAAAGCTCCTTTTTCATGTCCAAATAACTCAGACTCAAGTAAATCTTCAGGAAGTGAGGCACAGTTTATAGATACAAAAGGCTTATCTTTCCTTGGACTTAATTTATGTATTAACTTTGCAGCTACATTTTTTCCTGTTCCACTTTCACCTGTTATTAAAACATTAATATCATAAGGAGCAATTTTATTTATAATTTCTTTTACTTTAATTATGGCTGGAGAATTTCCTGTAAGTTCTATATCTTCACTGGTTTTATTTTCTTTTAATCTTTTCTCTAAGATAATCTTTTCTCTTACATTTCTTAGCAAAATTTTCAAATCAGGAATAGAAAAAGGTTTTGATATATAATCAAAAGCTCCAAGTTTCATAGTTTCAACAGCAGTTTCAGGAGAAGCAAAAGCTGTAATCATAATTACTTCTGTATCTGGATTTTTTTGTTTTATGTATTTAAGTAAATCAACACCATTTCCATCTGGAAGTCTTATATCAAGAATAACAAGGTCAAAATATTCCTTATCTATTAGTTTTTCTGCGTCCTGCTTGCTGTATGCAAACTTTGTATCAAAGTCAAACTCTGATAGAATAACACTTAATACTTCAACAATGTTTATCTCATCATCTACTATAAGAGATTTTATTTTATTTTCCATTACCTTCCCCCACAGGTATAATTACAACAAACTTTGCCCCTCCTAACTTGCTTTTTTCTACTTTTATATCTCCCCCAAGCTCTATTATATACTTTTTAGCTATAGCAAGTCCAAGACCTGTACCCTCTTGTCTTTTTGTAAAGAAAGGCTCAAATATTTTTTCATAGTCTTCCTGCTCAATTCCTTTTCCATCATCTTCTATATTTAGAACAATATATCCATCTTTCTGCATCGCAGATATAACTACACTTTTTTTAGCCCACTGGAAAGCGTTTTGTATTATGTTTTTTAAAACTAATTTAAGAGATTCTTTGGAAGAGTATGTATATAAATATTTATCTAACTTCATAGTAATACTTTTACCATTTCTATCTATTTCATATAGAATTTCTTCTACTAATCTTTTTATACTGATTTCAGAAAAATTTTTATCTACAGGTCTTGAGAATGTTAAAAATGTATTTAGTATTTTCTCAATTCTTTTTCCTTCAAGTTTTATTATCTCAACCATTTTATCTTTATGTTCAGGTTTGTCTATAAGTTCAACGGCAGCAAGTAAAGATGTCATAGGATTTCTAAGTTCATGAGCAAAATCTGCACTGATTCTATAAAGCCTCTGAAAAACCTCATTTTTTTTCTTCTCTTTTTCTAACATAGATATATATTTTTTTTGCTCTTTTATTCTATTGTAGAGAGAAAGACCAGCATAATTTATTATAAAAAGAGAACATATAATTAATGTTATATTTACAAAATACTGCAGAGTTAAACCTTCGTATTTATATGAAATATAACCATATAAAATTGATGTTATAGCAGAAAGTATGTAAGAATCTTTTCTACCAGTTAATAAGGCATATAAGAGAATAGGAAATAAAAACAGTATAGCCAGATAATTTAAATAAATGTAGTTAACATATAAGACAGCAGATATAAAAACCACATCTAAATAAAAATCAACAACAGAAATCTTTTTTATAAGAAAAAAAAGTGAAGCTACAGCAACTAAATTATATATTACAAGTATAAATATTAAGTCTTTGTGTTTTTGATAACTATCTGGAAGAAATATGAAAAAAGATAACAGTAAAAATGCAAAAACTAATCTGCTTATTTTATAAGCTATATAGATGTTTTTCGTATCCAAAACATTTACTATTCTTCCTTTTTCTCTATATTTTCTTTTCTTATAATTACTGCTCTTCCTTTAGCTATTTCATCAATAGCTATTACAGTCTTTTTCAAAGGTATACCTTCTTCATTAACATAACTTTCTATGCCTGTTTCGTATAGTTCTTTAGCCAGTTTTGCAGCTGCATGAACAAGCTCATATCTATTATTTACTTTTTTTAGAGCCTCTTCTATAAGTGGTCTTCTTCCCATGAAAATCCTCCGCAGAATTTTATTTGAATAGACAATATATTTATTATAAATTATTATACAAATTATAATACTGTATTTGTAAGTTATTGTTTTTACTATAATTTTTACAAAAATTGTCACACGAAATGACAAAATTTGTCAACTTTTCTTAAACATCATCTCTAAAACCCTGTAAAATTCAACATTTTATTTTTGGCATATTAATTGTATACAACTGATAGTAAAAACAAATTTTAGGAGGTTTAAAATGCAACAAGAAGTAATCACCAAAAAGAAAAAGGCTCAAAGAGGTTTTACTCTTATTGAGCTACTTATAGTAGTAGCTATCATAGCTATCTTAGCCGCTATAGCTATTCCACAGTTTTCTAAGTACAAACAAAGTGCTTATAAAGATGCTGTTAGAAGTGATGTAAAGAATGCTATCGCAGCTATTGAAGCATTTGCAGCAGATTATGGAAATTTACCTACTTCTACTACTTCATGTGGTCCTGGTCCAACACAATGTGATTTAAAAGATAGTACTAACACAATGGCAAATGCACTTAATGTATCAAAAGATGTTACTTTAACTATTACTTATACTACTTGTGGTACTGGAGAAAGTGGATATACAATAGAAGGTGAACATGCACAACTACCTAGTACTTGGAAAGCTTCTTATGATTCATGTACAGGTAAATATACTAACTTCTAATCTTTATAAGGGGGTAAGAGCCCCCACTTATTTTTTTTATATAAAATCACATATATAACTAAAATCCCAACAAAAAGACCAACAATATCAGCTAAGATATCTAAAAAAGAAGGAACTCTATTAGGAGAGAAAATCTGTGCCATTTCTATAAAAACACCAAAAAAAAGCCCTGTCCAGAATACATAAAATATAGAACCTTTATTAAAGGAAAAGAAAAACAAAACAGAATAAATCAAAAAAGCCACTGCATGTTCTATCTTATCACTTAGCTGAACTTTTATTATTTCTTCTGGAGAAGGGTATATAGATAAAAAGAATATAGCTAAAACATATATAAAAAAAATAACTCTAAAATAATACTTCATATCATTAGTAATTTTTTTAGTTTTTCATCTTTGATTTGATTTATGTCAAATCTTTTTGTCTTTAGTCTATTAGAAAGGATAATATGTTTCAAATCTTCTTTCGCTTTTTCTAAAATATCATTTATAACAATAAAATCATAATACTTCCATTGGGGTATTTCTTTTTTTGCAGTTTCAAGCCTTTTTCTTATTTCTTCTTCACTATCACCTCTTTTTTTCATTCTCTGTACTATAGTATTCAGGCTTGGAGGTAATATAAAAATAGTTATAGCTTCTTTATAGTTTTGCTTTATCTGTTTCATACCCTGAACATCTATTACAAGGATAAGGTCTATACCTTGATTTAAAATTTCAAAAACTTCTTTTTTAGGTGTTCCATAATAATTCCCATGTACTACAGCATATTCTAAAAACTCATCTTTTCTTATCCTTTCTTCAAACTCATGTTTTGACAAAAATATATAGTCTTTACCTGGAATCTCTCCTGGTCTTGGTTTTCTAGTTGTACATGTTATAGCTCTTTTTAGATTTGGAATTTCCTCTATTAAAAGATTAACAAGGGTAGTTTTACCTCCCCCAGCAGGGGAGGACACTATAAATAAATCGCCTTTTATATTTTTATCTACCAACGCCAGCCATTAATAAAGAACTAATTGTTGTTGTTAAAGTCCATATCTGTGTAGGATAAATACCAAGTATTAGTACAAGTATAGCTAAAACTCCAAGAGATAATTTTTCAACAAGAGAAACGTTTATTTTAGAATTGTTAGATGGTTCATACATATACATGTTTGCCACAACCTTTAAATAGTATCCAGCAGATACTATACTTGTAATTACTAAAACAACAGCTAACCACCAGACTTCGTATCCGATTAAAGCAAGGAAAACTCCTAATTTACCTATAAATCCTACAGTTGGAGGTATTCCAAGAAGTGAAAACATAAAAATTAACATAAGAAGAGCTATTATCGGTTCCCTTTTTGCCAAACCTTTAAAGTCATCAAGAGTGTTATTCCATCCTTTGTTTTTCTCTAAAGAAGCTAGTAGTAAAAATGCACCAGCACCCATAAATAGGTAAACTATAGAATAAAAAGCAAGTGCAGCAAATCCCATACCTGTTGGAGCTGCTAAGGCTGCAACTATATATCCTGTATGTGCTATAGATGAATAAGCAAGCATTCTTTTTACATTTCTTTGTCTTAGAGCCACTAAATTACCTAGTATCATAGAAGCAGCAGCAAATAATGCCCATGCAAATCCCCATGTTTCAGTTAAAGAAGGAAATGCCTCTACAACTATTCTTAGAATAATTGCATACGTTGCTATTTTTGCAGGAACGGCTAAAAATGCAGTTATAGGTGTAGTTGCTCCCTGGTATGCATCTGGTGCCCAGTGATGAAATGGAACTGCAGAAGCTTTTAGAGCCAGCCCAACAAGTAGAAGAACCAATCCACCAATTAAACCAACATCTACACTTTCTAAAGTAATTATAGACTGAGCTATCTCTTTAAAATCAAACGTACCAGTTCTACCATATAAAAGTGCTATTGCATAGCTTACTATGGCTGTTCCAGTACCTCCAATAATCAGGTATTTATATGCACCTTCTTTTGATTTGTAATCTTTTCTATATAAGCCTATAAGAACATATAATGATACAGACATAAGTTCTAAGCCTATGTAGAAAGAGATTAGATTAGGTGAAGAAACCATTATGAACATTCCAACTAAGGAGAACAAAATTAAATAATAAAACTCTGCATAATAAGTTTGCTTTGCTTCTAAATAAGGACGCAAATGAATAAAAACAAATATAGTTCCAACAACTAAAAATAGTTTAAATACTAAAGAAAATAGGTCTACAACATAAAGTCCATATAGTGTTACAAAATTTTCAAGAAAATTATTTATGATAAATGAATAAAATGGATTACTGGAAGCTTCTTTTAATGTAATAGGAGTTAGTATAAGTTTTAAAATACCAAGCATTATTACAAGTATAAATCCACCAGAGGCAACAAGACCTAATATGGATATAGACGATATTACCTTTCTGTTTTTTGTAAAAAGCTCAAGTATAAAAACAGTAAAAGCTGTTAGTAAAATGATTATCTCAGGTATCAATATCACAAAATTGGGCATTCCAAGTCCAGATACTAACTGTTCGATAACAGACATCCCTTAGCCTCCTAAAAGCCTAATCTTGAATAAGATTGCTTCTGTAGTTTTTTGGATAAGATTAACCCACCATGTAGGATATATTCCAATTACAAACATAAATATCACAAGTGGTAAAAAGGATAAGAATTCAGAAGTTGATACGTCTTTCAGCTGTTTCCATTTATGCAATCTTTCTTCATCTAATAATTCCTCTTCAAACATAGTTTTTCTATAAAGCCATAGAGTGTATGCAGCACCAACTATAAGGCTTAATCCAGCTAACGTAGCAGTTAAAATACTAACTTTAAATGTTCCAAGTAGTGATAAAAACTCACCAACAAATCCAGATAAACCTGGTAATCCTACAGAAGCCATAGCTGAAATCATAAACAGTACAGCGAACACAGGAACAAATTTTGCCATACCACCAAGTTTACTCATTTCATAAGTATGTGTTCTTTCGTATATAAATCCTGCAGCAAGGAATAATGCAGCAGATGTTAAACCATGAGAAATCATAGTTATAATTGCACCATTAACACCAAAATCATTAAGTGCAAATGTCCCTATTGTAACAAACCCCATGTGAGAGACAGATGAATAAGCTATAAGTCTTTTTATATGTGTTTGTGCTATTGCCATCATAGCAGTATATATAATAGCAATAACACCTAAAGTGAACATTACTGGAACAAAATATTTTGATGCTTCAGGAAACCATGGCAAAGAAAATCTTACAAACCCATAAGTACCCATTTTTAGAAGTACTGCAGCAAGTATTACAGAACCTGCTGTAGGAGCCTGAACGTGAGCATCAGGAAGCCATGTATGAAAAGGCCACATAGGTACTTTTATTGCAAATCCAAGAGCAAGAAGGAGAAAAAATATTATTTCTAATGTAAATGGTAAATGTGTATTTATTAGACTAAAATAGCTTGTAGATAACTCACCAGTTTGAAAATATGTTGCAACATATAAACCAATTACTCCTATAAGAAGGAATAAAGAACCAAAGAATGTGTAAATAAAGAATTTTGTTGCAGCATATATTCTTTCAGCATATCCCCATACACCGATAATTAAAAACATTGGTATTAAGATAGCTTCCCAGAATATATAGAAAAAGACTAAATCCCATGCTACAAAAACTCCAAGAGAACCAGCTTCTAAAATTAAAAATGCTACAAAGTACTCTTTTACACGTTTATTTATATTTGTACTCCATATAAATGCTACAAGAAAGGATAAAGCAGTAAGCCAGTATAAAGTTAAACTTAAAGCATCTACTCCAACTTCGTAAGACACTCCAAGCCATGGTATCCACTCATATTTTTCATAGAATTGGATTTTATAAGAAGATGGGTCATATGTAAGCAACATATAAGAGGAAATTATAAATATAATTGTGGAAACGGCTATACTTACAGGTTTAGCAAACCTTTCGTTTAAAAACATAAGAACAGCAGCAGCAACTAAAGGAAGAAGTATTGTTATCGTTATCCATGGTATATCTGCTTTTACAAATTCTACTGACATTATCTACCCCCTACTTCAGCTTAAGAATAAAAAGAGTGATAAAAATACTAATATACCTACTACCATCTGAGCTAAATAGGCACTTATTCTACCTGTTTGAGTTAACCTTAGAATATCACCAAAGCTCATAGATACTTTTCCAGAACCATTTACTATACCATCTATTAAGAATCTATCACCAGCTTTCCACATAAATTTAGATAGCTTGTAATATCCATATGCAAATATTGCATAGTATATGTGGTCAAAATACCATCTGTTATAAAAGAGCAGATAAATAGGTCTAAATGTGTTTGCCATCCATACAGGATCAATAACTCTAAGTTGATACATTAAAAACGCCATAAATATACCACCTAAAGCAGTAAATAATATCAAAAGACCTAAAGGAGATGTTAATGAATGAACAAGGAAATGCCATGCATCTTCAACTATATGTACATGATGAGCTCTTGTTAATCCTTCCTCTACAACGATTTTTGTTTCCTCAGACAAGAATTTCATCTGAGATGGGTCTAAAGAAGGTCTTAAGAAGTTCATAAAAAACTCTCTGAAAAATCCTAAAACTATTGCTCCTGTAGCAAGTACTATAAGAGGTATTGTCATATTTGGTGGTGATTCATGTACATGTGATTTTATATGTGGGTCTAATCTATCTCCATTTTCGAAGGCAAGGAAATACAATCTGAAAATATAGAAAGCTGTAAGACCAGCTCCAGACCATAATAAAACCCAAACTACCCAGTTTATTTCATATGCCGCCTCTATAATTGGGTCTTTACTGAAAAATCCAGAAAATGGTGGTATACCTGCAAGAGCTAATGCACCAACTAAGAATGTAGCAGCAGTAATAGGCATATATTTTCTAAGCTGTCCCATCTTCTGAACGTCTAATATGTGATGAATGGCTACTAATACACTACCAGCAGCGAGGAAGAGCAATGCTTTAAATACAGCGTGTGAGGCAAGATGGAACATTCCATCTTTAAATAAACCTAAACCTTCAGCAGCAAACATATATCCAAGCTGAGATAAAGTAGAGTAAGCTATGATTCTTTTAATATCATTTTGAACAAGACCCATAGTAGCTGCTATAAATGCAGACATAGTTCCTATATACAAGACTGTATCAAGAGCTATTTCTGAGGATGCAAACACAGGCATAATTCTGGCAACCATATAAACACCAGCAGCAACCATCGTAGCAGCATGAATAAGAGCTGAAACTGGTGTAGGACCTTCCATAGCATTTGGAAGCCATATATGAAGTGGTATCTGTGCTGATTTTCCTACAGCACCGCCAAACAGTAATAGGGCTATTGCTGTAATAGTCCAGAAACCTACTTCTGGTATTTTATTAAATATATCAAGGTAATCTAAAGTTCCAAAGGTTATAAAAGCAAGTAAAACACCAAGTAAAAACAGCCAGTCTCCTACCCTGTTTACAATAAAAGCTTCTAAAGCAGCAACTGAAGCAGATTTCTTATAGTGCCAAAAACCAATGAGAAGGTAAGATGCTAAACCAACTCCTTCCCATCCAAAGAATAATTGAACAAGGTTATCTGCTAATGTAAGCATTAACATCATAAAAACAAATAAAGAAAGATAAGCAAAAAACCTTGGATAAGAAGGGTCTCCTTTCATATAACCTGTTGCAAATATGAATATAAATGTAGAAACAACTGTAACTACACAGGTCATTAAAGCTGAAAGAGGGTCCCATAAAATACTTACAGATATGTTATAGTCCCCTAAAGGCATCCATGTAAAAAGCTTTAGGTCATAATAATCTCCTGTCTGGGACACCTGATAAAATCCATAAACTGAAAATACAGCAGATATAGCTACTCCTATAACCGCTACTATACCAGAGAGAGGCTCTTTTAAAAGTTTATAACCAAATAAACTTATTATAATAAATGCAATTAAAGGTGAAAAAGGTATAACCCATAAATATTCCATCTCTCTCCTCTTTTATAGTTTTAGTTCTGTGAGTTTTTCTACATCTACATCTTTTCTTAGGCGGTATATGGCCATAACAAGTCCAAGACCTATAGCAGCCTCAGCTGCTGCAATTGTAAGTATAAAGAATACAAACACTTGACCAGCAACATCATGTAATTTCATATCAAAAGCAACAAAGGCTATATTAACTGCATTCAACATAAGCTCAGTAGAAAGTAAAACAGCAATTATATTTTTTCTTACAGTTACACCTACTAGTCCCAGAACCATTAAGAGGCCACTTAAGGCTACATAGTATTCGTAAGGTATACTCATTGATTTTCCTCCATAACCTGCTCTTTTCTTCCAAGAAGAATAGCTCCAATCATAGCTACCAGTAGAATTAATGATGCTACTTCAAAAGGAAATAGATATTTCGTAAATAGCATAGAAGACACAGCCTTTATATTTCCAACATCTTGCATTACTTCTGGAGTGAATATTCCGGTAGAGGAAGCCCATGCACCATATATAGACACATAGGAAAGCTCTAAAAATATAGCAAAACCGGTAGGTATTGATATAAGCATGTATTTAGGGTCTACAGACTGTCCTTTATATTCTGGAACGGTAGAAATTACAAGGACATAAAAAACGACTATAGCTACAGCATATATAAGAATCTGCAGAGCTCCTAAAAGTTCTGCTCCAAGATTAAAGAAAAGTCCAGAAACAGCTATCAGTGCTGCTATCAAAGATAAAATGTTATAAACAATGTTCTTTGCAAAAACTACTCCAAATGCTGAAATAACAGCAAGGGCAGAGAAACTCCAGAAAGCTATTGCGTGTAAGTCCATTTAATTTGCCCCCATAATTTTTCTCTTGCTTTATCATCTATCCATATTCTATCTGGTTCATTGTATCTTCTTCTATCAAAAGAAACTCCTCTTTCACACATATCATCCATATGTATCACACAATCAGCTCTTTTGTCAGAAGCATTTTCAAACTCATCAGTCATTATAATACAGTCTACAGGACAGGCATCTACGCAAAGTCCACAGTATAGACAGTTTAATAGATTCATATCAAATCGTGTAACTCTTTTTTTGCCATTTGGTAGTTGTTCTGCCTCAATTCTAAACAGAGAAGGTATAGGACAGGCTTGCTGGCACATATAACATGCAACACATCTACTTTCACCTTCATGAATTTCCATAAATTTTTCAAGGACTACAAATGAAGGAGGCTCTTTTCCATCTTTTACTCTATGAGCATGTGTTCCTCTAAATCTTTTTGGAGGTGTAAGTTTTTCATAAGGATATCTGGTAGTTATAGTTTTTCTTAAAAGATTTTTAAACGTAGTTTTCAAACCATGGATAAAATCTATAAAAAATATTCTTTCCATATTTGAAAGTTTAGGTCTTGCTACGTATTTGACTTTTACCATACCTATCCTTTTATTATTACTATGATTGCTGTAATAAATATATTAATAAACGTTAAAGGTAGCATAACTTTCCATGCTATTTCTGTAATTTGGTCAACTCTATATCTTGGTAAAGTCCAATGAACCCATAGTAAGAACATAAAAACTAAAAATAACTTTGCTAAGAACCATATGTAAGGGGATATAGGTCCAAAGATGTGTGGACCGTTCCATCCTCCAAAGAATAGTATTACAGCTATAGCACTTAAAACAAATGTAGCTATATACCATTCAGCAAGAGGAAAGAGTCCAAATTTCATTCCTGAATATTCAGTATTATACCCTGCAACAAGTTCAGCCTCTGCTTCCTGTACATCAAACGGGGTTCTTCCAGTTTCTGCAAGTATGGAGAATAAGAACACAATAAATGCCAAAGGTTGATACCATATAAATGCACCAAAAAATCCCTGTTGTGCTTCAACGATTTCTCTTAGTGAGAATGTTCCTGCAAGCATAATAGGTCCAACAAGAGCAAAACCAAGAGCTACTTCATATCCAATCAGGACTGCTGCTTTTCTTAATCCACCAATCATTGGGTATTTTGAATTTGAAGCCCATCCAGCAAAGATAACTCCGTATATACTTATACTTCCAAATGCAAGAGCTAATATAAGTCCTACATTAACATCAGATATATATGGTTTTATTTCATAACCAAAAATGTTTATAGGTTCTCCAAATGGAATAACTGCAAGTATCATTATTGCTGGGACAAAAGCCATAAGTGAAGCAAGATAAAATAGATACTTGTCAACGAAATTTGGAACAATATCTTCTTTTGTTAGAACTTTTAATGCATCAGCTATTGGTTGAAGTAAACCATGAAAACCAACATGAAGAGGACCTGGTCTTTGTTGTACATGGCCAGCAAATTTTCTTTCAATAAGAGTAAGATATGCAGCAAGAAGGAACATTCCTATTATAAATATAAGTGATTTTATCCCTATTCCTATGCTTATTAAAATAAGCTCCTTCACCTTTAAACCTCTAATTTAAGAGTCATTTTTGATACTACATATTATCACAAGAATTTGAAAAATGAAACACTGTTTGATTTTCTTGGCAGATATCTCAGAATTTAAAGAATAAATAGCTTAATTTAAAGTTATCTATCTGTTTCTCCTACAACTGGGTCTAAACTTCCAAGTAAGACTACTGCATCTGCCACTGTTCTTCCTTTTATTAGTTCAGGAAATATCTGTAGATTGTAAAAAGCTCCTGACCTTATTCTTAATCTATAAGGTTTGCCTTCTCCTTTACTTACTATATAAAAACCAAGTTCTCCTCTTGGATTTTCACCTGAAGAGTATATTTCACCTTCTGGAGCTTGTTCACCATAAATTCTAAGATTAAAATCTTTAACCATGGCTTCTATAGAGTTAAATGTTTCCTCAAGCGTTGGAAGAACATAGGGATTATCTGTTGCTAGATATTTATCATCTTTTAGCTCTTGAAGTTTCTTTACGCATTGTTTTATTATTTCAAGACTTTGTCTCATCTCTTCCATTCTAACTAAATATCTATCATAACAATCTCCTACAGTTCCAAGAGGTATTTCAAAGTCTACTTTATCATATGCATCAGTAGGGTCTAGCATTCTAATATCGTATGGTACACCAGAACCACGAGCTACAACGCCAGTTATACCGTAATCATAAACATCTTCTTCTTTTATTATTCCAAGTCCTATATTTCTTTTTAACCATATTCTGTTTTTTGTAAGTATATCTTCGTATTCTTTTATTTTAGATGGAAAGTCTTTTATAAAATGATTTATTACATCAAGTGCTCCTTCTGGTAAATCCATTCTTACACCGCCTATTCTCATATATGTAGAATTTAACCTTATACCAGCTATTCCCTCTATAATATCCATTATTTTTTCTCTTTCCCTGAAGGTGTATAAAAAAATGGTTAATGCTCCAAGGTCTAAAGCAAAAGTTCCAAGCCAGAGTAGATGAGAGTTTATTCTTTGAAGTTCACATAGCATTGTTCTAATCCATTTAGCTTTTTCTGGAACTTCTATATCAAGTAGCTTTTCTACTGCGTTTACATATGCTACGTTGCTACATATAGCTGATATATAATCCATTCTATCTGTATAAGGTATAACCTGCGTGTATGTTATATCTTCAGATAGTTTTTCTATTCCTCTGTGAAGCTGTCCAAGTATAATTTCACAGTTTTTAACAGTTTCTCCTTCAAGGTCAAAAATGAACCATATTGTCCCATGGGTACCAGGATGAAGAGGTCCCCAGTTTAGTACTATCTGAGCTTTTTTCTCTGGCATTCTAGCTTTTTGTGTTATTTCTAAATCTTCAAGAGTAGGTATTGCTGTATGATACGGGTCGTAATCATGGCTTGGATATGAACCTTCAGGTTCATTTAATGATGGTAGATATGTATCTTTAATTCCTTCTTTTGGAAAATCTTTCCTCAAAGGAAAATATGGATAAGTTTCCCACATAAACATTCTTACTAAATTCTCATGTCCTTCGAACTTTATACCAAACATATCATAAGCTTCTCTTTCTGCCCACTTGGCTCCTTTCCACAGGTCTGTTATAGTAGGTAAGCTATCATCTGTAGCCCATGTTTTGACTCCTATTCTTTCTTTAAATTCTGGAGAGTATAGTATGTATACACCTTGGAATCTTGGATTATGAAGAGGATAGTCTACACAGGTAAAATCTATGAACATTTTAAATGAATAATCAGGACTTTCTTTTAAAAACTTAAGTAAGTTTTTAACTTCTTTTTTTTCTATTTCCAAAAATATATTATCTTTATATTGGGTTATTTTGATAGACGGAAACCACTCTTTTATTTTTTCTGCTTTTTCCCTTTTTATCCAAGGCAAAATAAATAGACCCCAATATTTCCAGTGTTAGCCTTTTACTGGGAAAGAAGCCTTTGGAGTTCTTACAGGTATCTCTTTTAGTTCTTTTCCTTCCTGTTTAGCTTTTATTTTTTTCTGAAGCTGATGTATTCCCCAAAGTAGAGCTTGGGGAGTTGGTGGACATCCTGGTACGTATACATCTACTGGTATTATTCTATCAATTCCCTGAAGAGTTGAATAAGTTGGAAAAGGTCCTCCACCAGATGAACATCCTCCCATTGATATAACCCATTTTGGGTCTGGCATCTGGTCATATATGAGCTTAAGCATTGGTGCTACTTTATTAACCACAGTTCCTGCTACTATCAAAACATCTGATTGTCTAGGGGAACCTCTAAAGATTATTCCCATTCTATCTGTATCAAATCTTGAAGCTGCTGTATGCATCATTTCAATAGCACAGCATGCTAAACCTATTGATACAGGCCATAATGAATTTCTTCTTCCCCAACTTAAGACTTCTTCTACTGTTGTAAGTATTATTCCATTATTTCCACCTATTATTGCCATTTTAACGCTCCTTTTTTCCATGCATAAATGTATCCTAAAATCAATATAAGCAAGAATAAAAACATTTCAGTAATTATAAATGCGGCATTGATTTTTGCTATGTATTTAAATACTACAGCCCATGGAAAGACAAAAGCTGCTTCAAGGTCAAATAGAACAAGTAAAAGTCCAAGTAAATAGTATTTCTGGTCTATTGAAGTCCACGATGTTTTATCATATAGAGGAACTCCACATTCATAAGGATACCCTTCAAGAGGGTCTGGTATCTTTGGAGCTATAAGTCTATTTAAAATGAGTAAACCAATACCTAAAGCGGCACTTATAAGGAAGAATATAAGTATTGCTAAATAACCTTCCGCCATCTTTTCACCTCTATAAAATCAAACACTGTTTTACTAAAATACCTGAACTTTTGTTAAATTTCAAGTATTGGCTTTTCTTACTTAGATAGGAATTTCTTTGCTTCTTCTTTTGCTATTTTATCACACAATTCATTCTCTTTATGTCCTGAATGTCCTTTAATCCATATTACTTTTACTTTGTGCTTTTTCATTAGGTTATATATCTGCTGCCAGATTTGTTTGTGTTCTATATCTTTTTTTTTGCTGTTTTTCCAGTTATTTTTTGCCCAGTTATATATCCATTCATTCATACCATTGGCTACATATTTTGAATCTGTGTATATGTAAACTTCTACAGGTTGTTTTAGAGCTTTTAGTCCTTCAAGAACTGCTTTGAGCTCCATTTCATTATTTGTTGTATATTTTTTTCCTCCTTTTAGTAATTTTTGATGATTGTTGTATATAAGAAGAGTGCACCATCCGCCTGCTCCTGGATTTCCTAATGAAGAACCATCAGTATATATTTTTACCTTTCTCATAGCTCTATTAGTATATACTCTATGGGAATTTCAACAGTAATCTCTTTATTATCAGGTGGTGGTTTTGGGATTTTCTTTATTTTTTCAAAAATTCTTTTTGCTCCATAGCTGAGTATAGGTGAATCACTGTATATTATTTTTATACTATTTGTATCTATTGTTCCATCTGGTAGTATAGTGAACTTGATAATTACAGTTCCTTCTATGCCTAATTTTTTTGCTTTTAGTGGGTAAAATTTGTTTTTTTCAAATTCTTCTTTGATGTATTTTAAATAATCTTGAATTTTTTTATCTGTTTTCTTTGGTTTGTCTTCTTCATTTTTTGATATTTTTGTTTTTTTACTGCTTCCTTTTAATCCAAATATATCCTGTGGTATAGAAATTTCCTTATTCAGTTTTTGCTCTATATCTTTTGATATTTCTATTTCAGGAGGTTTTATAGTTTTTTCTGGTTTTTTTTCTTTTCTTTTAATATCTTTGTTTTGTTTTTGTTGTTTGTCTTCCTGTTTTGTGATAGGTTTTTGAAGTTGTTTTTTTATAGTTTCTTTTGGTTTCTTTTGTTTTTTTATATCAGGAGGTTTTGTCTGTTTTTTTTCTTTCTTTATTTTCTTTTTTATAGGTTTTGGTTTTTTCTTAGATTTTGTTTTGTTATTTTTTTTCTCTATCTGATTTTTTTGTTTTATTGGAAGGCCTTTTTTCTTTTCTTTTTTAGCTTTTTTATGTTTGGCTAAATTTTTATGTTTTTCGTAAGGAATTAATTTTATATATATTTTCTTTTCAGGTTTTCTTTTTTCTTCTTTTTTTGTTAGCAGGCTAAGTGAAAAAAATAAAATTATATGAAGTACTAGTGATATAGAAAGACCTATTAATAGATACTTTTTTGTTTTCAAGGTTCTATTTTATAGTTTCAATTATATAATTTTCTAATCCAGCTTCTCTGCATATGTCTATTACCGATATTATATTTTGAAATTTTGTATCTTTATCTGAGCGAAGAACTACAGGAATATTTTTTGTTTTTAATTTCTTTAAAAATTGTTTTAGTTCTACTTTTGTTATTGGTTTTTCATTTAAAAATATTTCTCCTGATTTCTTTATAGATATCTGGATATTCTGTTTTATTGTTTTTCCTGTTTCTGCTGTGGTAGATTTTGGAAGATTAAGTTTTATTTTTCCTTCTACTATAAAAGTGGCTGCTACCATAAAGATTATTAGAACTACAAGTATGATATCAACAAATGGTGTCATATTTATCTCGGAAATTTCTTTATCGTCGTCATCTATCAGCTTCATTTTATTCCTCTAATTGTAGGGGTAGTTTTTTCTTTTCTTCATATATAAGTAAAATTGTTTTCACTTTTCTTACGAAGAAATTATAGGCAATTACTGATGGTATGGCTACAAAAAGACCCAGTGCAGTGGCTACAAGGGCTTCTGATATACCTCCCATTACTACCCTTATTCCAAATTCATTAGAAGTACTAAGTGCGTGGAATGCTTCTATTATTCCAAGAACAGTCCCAAAAAGTCCTATAAATGGTGCATTGTTTCCAAAGGTTGCCAGTATTCCAAGTCTTTTTTCTAATGCTAATTTAAGTTCAAGTGGATTATAAGAAAGCATATTTTTTTCTAATTTTTTTATTACTATCGCTCTTTCTATTATTATGGCAGTCGCGATTATACTCATTAATATAAGTAAATATAAGACAGGTTTTTCTCCTACAAGGGCTAACTTAAGTAATATTTGAACTATATCCATCAATTTTCCTTAATCAGTTTTTCTACGTCTTCTACAATTTCATCAACAGGTAAATACATAGTTTTAAACTCTTCTATTATATATCCATTTTTGTCTATTATGGTTATTTTTGCTGTATGGTTTATCATTCTGTGTTTCATTGTCATATTTCCATGTTTCATTTGCATAAATCCTTTATCCTGTACAAAAACATCGTAGTTTTCCCATACTTTTTTTAAAGCTTTTTTATCTCCTGTTAAAAATATCCAATCTTTAAATCCTTTTTCCTGTTTATATTTTTTTAGTTTTTCTTGAGTATCTAATTTTGGGTCTACAGTTATAAATATTATTTTGTACTTGTTTTTTAAGCCTTTTTTGTTTAGTTCTGTTTCTATGTTTTTTAGGAAAGCTGTTATAGTTGGACAAACGTGAGGACAGGAGGTGTAACCATATGTAATTATCAAAACTTTTCCTTTTAGATTTTTTAGAGAAAACTGTTTTCCTTCTTCTGTTATTAAATTGTTAATTTCTGGGGCTTTTTTAGGAAATCCTTTTATAGAGCCGTGAAGGGCAAATGTGGTTTTAAAAAGTATCAAAATAACAATTAAAAGAATTTTTACCATTTTGACCTCTTAACTATGTATTGTTTTTTGAAAGTATATATCACTGAGTTGTTAATTTCAATTAAATTTTAACGTGAAATTTACTTTCTAAATTCTGAAGGGTCTATAGAAAATTTTTTTAGAAGTTTTTGAAGAGATTGTCTTTCTATATTAGCAAGTTTAGCTGCCTGTGATATATTTCCTCCTGTTATAGAAAGTAAAACTCTAAAATAGCTTTGAGCAAATTTTTGGGTATGGATTTCTTTTGCTTTTGAGTATTCAAATGGGAATTTGTTTTCTTGCTGGGATATATATGGTGGAAGATGTTGAACATCAATTATGTTGTCAGCCATTATACATGCTTGATTTATAACATTTTCAAGCTGTCTTACATTCCCTTCCCATTTGTAATTTACAAGTGCTATTGTGGCTTCCTGTGTTAATCCTTTAATATTTTTTCCATACTTTTCATTGAATTTTTGTATAAAGTAGTTAGCAAGTAAAGGAATATCTTCCTTTCTTTCTCTAAGTGGTGGAATTTCTATCTTTATCCCTTCCAATCTAAAATAAAGGTCTTCTCTAAATTTTCCTTCTTTAACCAGTTGTTTTAGGTCTTTATTTGTAGCGGCTATTATTCTTACATCTACTTTTATTGGATTGACATCTCCTATTCTTCTTATTTCCTTTTCCTGTAAAAATCTTAGAAATTTGCTTTGTATATTTAGTGGCATTTCAGATACTTCATCTAAAAATACTGTTCCTCCATTTGCCTGTTCTAATATTCCTTTTCTGTCTTCTGTTGCACCTGTGTAGATACCTTTTTTTGTTCCAAAGAATTCTGACTCCATAACTTCTGGAGCAATTGCAGCACAATTTATTGCTAAAAAAGGTTTGTCTTTTCTATTACTTGCTTCATGGATTGCTTTTGCAAAAAGTTCTTTTCCTACTCCACTTTCTCCGTATATGAGAACTGTAAAATCAAATACTGCTACTTTTTTTATATACTCAATAAGTTCTTTCATGTATTTGTTTTGGGTGATTATGTAGTTAATATTCGATTTTGATTGTCTTATGGTTTCTAACTGTTTTTTTAGCTGTTTGTTTTCCTTTAAGACTTTTGCTTTTTTTACTGCTTCTTCTATTATTTTCCATACTAAAGGGTCATTGAAATTTATAGGTTTTGTTATGTAGTGAAAAGCTCCCTGTTTCATACAGGAAACTGCTGTATCTATAGTTCCATAAGCAGTAACTATTATGAAACTAGTTGTATCATTCTCTTTTCTAATTTTACATAGTAGTTCTTCTCCAGACAGCTTTGGCATTTTAAGGTCAGAAATAATAAGGTCATAGTCGTTTTGTCTTGCTAAATCTAAAGCTTTTTCTGGGTCATCAGTTGTATCAACTATATATCCTTCATCTTCTAAAATTTCTTTCATAGTTATTAAAATATCCTGTTCGTCATCAACAATCAGTATATTTCCCTTTTCTGTAGTCATTAAAATTCCTCTATTACTGGTAGTTCTATTATAAATGTAGTTCCTTTATTTTTTTCAGTTATAAACTTAATGTTTCCGTTATGTTTTTCTATAATTTTTTTCAGCATAAATAAACCAAGTCCTGTTCCTTCATCTTTTGTTGTAAAAAATGGTTCAAATATTTTGTCCTTTATATTTTCAGGAATTCCTTTTCCTGTATCTTTTATTTCTATTACAGCTTTATTATCTTTTTTGTACAGGTTAATACTTAAAGTACCTTCGTAATTCATTGCCTCTAGTGAATTTATTATAAGATTGACAATACCATGTATTAAAGCATTTTTATCGCCATATACATAAATATCTTTTTCTATATTTTTGTCAATCTTTACTTTATGTTTTTTCACTAATGATAGTTCTAATGATTCATCTATAAGTGTTTCAAGGGATATAATTTCTTTTTTTTGGTTTACAGGTTTTGAAAAATTAAGTAATCTCTCCATAATATCTGCACTTCTTTCTACATTTTTTTCTATAACCTTTGCAAGTTCTTCTAATTTTTCGTTGCTTAATTTTTGAGATAATCTTTTTATTCTAAATGCTGCCTGTGAAATTGCAGCAAGAGGATTTCTAATATCATGAGATAAACCAGCTACCAGTCTACCTAAGATAGCTAATTTTTCTGTTTGTATAATATGCGTTTCTAATTCTTCTTTTCTTGTTATATCTTCAATCATTATTAGTATTCCATCAAATTCGTTTTCTTTGTCTATTTTCATAGGAAAGGCTTTTACATTATAAACAAAGTCTCCTTTGTTTTTAGAAGATAATGTTGTTTCAAATTTTTTTCCTGTTTTTATTACATTCTGTAGTTCTTGTTTTAAAGGCTCTATCTGTGGTAGTAGCTCTATAAGGTTATTACTGTCCTTTTTTTGTATAATAGACTGGAAAAATCTATTTTCAAAGGTTATGTTAAGTTCTTTGTCAACAACTACTATTGCTATATCTACTGCATCGAGGACTTTTAGTGTTATTTCTCTTAGTTTTGTTATTTCTTTTGAGTAATAAACTTTTTCTAAAAAAATGGCTATAGTGTTTGCATATATTGATAAATATTCCTTCTCATCCTCTGAAAGTCCAGATTTTTTGTAAATTCCAAGTATACCAATTTCTTCATTAAAAACCTTTATAGGAAAAAGTAAATATTTATCATCGCTTTTATCTATAGTTTTATTTTTAATAAGTGGTATCAGGTTTGGAAAAAATCCATCTTTGTATAGTTTTTTATTTTCATTAAAATAGAAAAATACTCCTGTATATCCAAGTTTTCTTAAACCATTGACTACTCTTGTAGCCATATCCTCTATATTATTACTGGATATGCTGTAATTGCTAAGTTCAAATAAACTTTTTAGCTTTTTGTTGATTATTATAATCTCTTCATTTAGTTCTCGTAATTTTTGATTTATATCGGCCTGTATTTTCCTACTCAGGTTTGTTCTGTACAATCTTTTTTCTTTTTGGAAGTTTTTCTTTATATCCTGAATATATTCATAAAGTATATAGATAAATGTTAAAAGATACGATAACCCTATAAGTTCTGGATAAAAGTATACTACCAATCCGTTTATTAAAAGCGATAAAATCCAATATATATTTTTTAGGTCTAAAGTTGCTAAAGAAATTATAAGTCCTGATATGAGAAGTTTTTTATCTATTTCTGTTAAGAAAAATAAGGAAAAAGATATAACTGCTAAAAATATGCTTATTATATGACTTTTTTTGATACCTAAAGATAAAAACACTAAAGATAAAATTATGTAGTTATGGGGATTAGGAAAAATATTTAGATAATACAGAAAAAGAAAGATTATAGATAAGGTTTCGTATAACTGTTTGATTTGAATTTTTTTCAAAAAACTAAAAGATATAAATAATAAAACTGTAATATAAACAACTGGAAGAAAGGACATATTATTTAAATTACCATCCACCGACACAATCTATATGTTCCTCTTCGTCTGGAAGATTTATATCATTTAGAACTATAAGCTGACCTACTGGGTCTAAAATATATGCATACATAAAATCACATGCGTAGCTACCTTTTAAAAGTGTTTCACACAAATTCTGAGAAAACGTAGCATATCTTGTAAGTTTTTTTCCATTGCTGAATGTAAAATCTATCTTTGGTCTATCAATGTCTTCTAATGGTTCTGGATTAAAATCATCTATAACGCCTTCAGCCCACAAACCATTACTACATAACATCCAAACTTTTTGACCTTCAGGAAACTGAGAAAAATGTATAGTTTTTTTTCTAATTCCTATCTCTACATCATTTACTGTGTCTATAGTATCGTTTCTATAAATTCTTGCTATATAGGTATTTTTATCAGCAAGTATCTCTGCCAGTTTAAAATGGGTATCTTCATAAAATCCATCAAATTTGTACTCATATGTGTATGGATTTCCTTCTTTATGTTCTAGTCTTCCTTCAATAGTAGGTTCAAAAATTTCCTCTACTAACTGAGCTGTTTTATCTAACCATCTTGTAGCAAAGTTTCTAATGACAAACTCTCTATAGTCACTTTTTTCATTTCCACTTGTAAGACTAATACCGTAATAAACACTGTCTGCCCAATTTACTACCATAGGAACTGGTCTTTCTTTTAACTTCTCAAGCATTCCAATTGCGTAAGTTCCGTCTGGAAAGTTGTTGTCTTTTATAAAAACTACAATTAAGTGGTCATCATCTTTATTTTTATAGTCATATGAAAATCTTACAATTCTTATTAAGGTGCTTCCTTGTTTAAACTCCCATATTTTTTTATATTTGTCTAATCGCTTTAGGTTATAAGTTCCTTTCTTTTGGGAATCTTCTAAAACTTCGTAAGAGAAGATATTTTTATCTAAAGTTATGTATAAAGTGTTATAGCTGTATGAAAATGCATATCCTTCTAAGACCCTGTTATCGCTACCTCCACTGCAGGACATAATAGTAGATAAAACCAATAAAAAAAGAAATCTTTTTATAATTTTCATCGTCTAAACTCGTTTAATATTTTTTCTACTTCTTGTGTATATATTTTACTTTTGCTGTCCTTATATAAAATTAAGGGTTTTTCTATTATTTCGCCACTTAGTTTTGCGTTTTTTACACATTCTATTAGAAAGTGAGTTGATTTTTCGCTTACTGTAGGATGTATAAATCTTAGTCTTTTAGGAATAAGCTTTAAAATTACACATTTATGTATTGTTTCTATTAACCTATCACTTTTGTTAATCATAAAAAATTTTCCTCTATCTTTTAACAAAT
>JALSSG010000037.1 GCA_026984355.1 Hydrogenothermaceae bacterium | reverse complement strand
ATTTCCCACTGGAGAGCATAAAGTTATAAAGAACGTAGATGTCAGTACAGGAACAGGTTCAATTGATTATGGCGGTGGATTAACAGGAGTATTTATCAAAGGGTCAAACATGATAATAACATCTATATCATACACAATAACAGGAAGTTATGACCCTCCAGAAAGAGATTTAATAAGATATGGAGATATACTGTCAGGTTCTATAGCTTATCAACATGGTTTTATGAGAAAAAATAAGCTCTGGGTCGGAGGCAAATTATCTTATATCAAACTCTTTGAAAGTTTTTCAGATGATAAAGGGCTTAAGGATAACATGACTCTTATTGATATAACACCTTATCTGAGAATAAGGATAGATTCAGATATAGAGTTTATTGGACACAGATTTTATTTTAATATTGGAATGTCAATCCCGATAATAACAAACCTAAACCCAGATATAAGAGTACCACAGGCTTCAAGAGACCCTATATTGAATATAGGATTTAGCTCAATTTTTTAAAGCTCTTCCCACCCATCAGGTAAAACTACCAACATTTTACCAGTATCTAAATTTATATCTTTTACAAATTCATTTATAAAAGGAATATGTTTTATCTTACCTTCTGGAGTTTTTATTACAAGTAAAACATCTGGAAGCCTATCATCTACCTGTATAACCTTACCTAAAAGCTTATTATTTTGATAAACATCAAGACCTACTAACTGATATATATAATACTCATCTTCCTTTAAAGGTGGTAATTTTTCCCTTTCCAAAAAAAGAAACTTATTTGTGATTTTTTTAGCTTTTTCTCTTGTATCATACTCTTTAAATCTAATAAGACCTTTTTTCTTTGAAACCTGTTGAACATGAACTGGTATAAATCCTTTCTCAGCATCTTTTATATAAAGAATTTCTGGTATCTTCATATGTGGAAAAAACTCAAATCTTAAATCTCCCTTTACTCCAAAGGTTCTATATAGCTTTCCAACAGCAACTAAATCTTTCTCCTTATCTACTTGACCTTGTTGCGATGTTGATTTCTTCAACTCCTGCTTTTTTTGCAATGTCCATCACCTTTACAACGTTTTCATATATAACTCTTCTATCAGCAAGTACAACAACAGTTTTTGGATTTTTCTGTTTTAGATAAGCAAGAAGTTCTTTTCCAGTCATTTTTTTTCTATTTAGATATATATTCCCTTCTTTATCAACTACAATCTTTACCGGCTCAATTTTTTTAGCTTTGACACTTGCTTTTGGAAGCTCAACATTTATAGATGATACAGGAGCTAATGTAGCAACAATTCCTAAGAATAATATAATAATAAAAGCAATATCAACAAGAGCTGTCATATCTATAGCAAAAGAAGAATCACCTTTTGATAGATATTTCCTAAGATTCATTTCTTTCTTCCTCTTTATTTTCTTCTAAAGAAATAAGTTCATAAACAAGGTTCATAGCAATATTTTCTACCTGAGCTACGAGAAAAACTACTTTGTTTCTAAAAAACCAGTAAGCAGCAATTGATGGTATAGCTATGGTCAAACCAAAAGCTGTAGTTAAGAGTGCTTGAGATATACCTTTTGCAAGAACATCAGGATTTCCTAATCCTTCTATAGATAAAGCCTCAAAAACCTGTATCATACCAGTAACTGTTCCTAAAAATCCCAAAAGAGGAGCAATAGCGGCTATAGCACCAAGAGCATTTACAAGAGTTTCCAGTTTTGGTATTTCCATTTTAGCTGCTTCTTCTGCAAAAGCTATAAGGTCTTCTTTTTTTCTCATACCTGCAAGGTAAGCATTTAGTATAGATGCTATAACTTCTGTAGCCAGAGAACTTTTGCTCTTTGCTATTGTGAAAGCTTCTGTAAACCGCCTTTCTCTTATATAAAAATCTACCTCTTCCAGTACTTTGGTAGGTATTACTCTTTTAATTGAAAGAGAATAAAATCTCTCTACTATTAGTGCTATAGAAAGTACACCAAGAATAAGCAGAGGATACATTATAGGTCCGCCTTTTTGAAAAACAGAGATTATAAATTCCATCTATTCCTCCTTTAATCTACACATTTTGGTAAATCTTTCAGTCTTATTAAAACCATATCAACAATATTTTCATCCTTATCATTTAAAAGAGGCTTTAACATACATGAAGCTTCATATTTTTTATTTTGCTCTTTTAAAATATCCGATGCTTCAATCCTTGCTATTTTAACAAGGTCTTTCGCTTCAGGATATAAGTATATAACATTTAGCAGATTATTAAGAGCACCATCTAAGTCCTTTTTTTCTTTGAGAATTTTAGCCATAAGATAATAACTTTCTGCAGCATGTCTATAATCTGTAGCCTGTGTAGCTTCCTGTAGATATTTTAAGGCTTCATCATATTTTCCAAGTTCAAACGCTATTTTTCCTAAGAAATATGCTATATCATTCCTCATTTTTGGATATTTGCTGTAAAGTTCAAGGAAATAATCATAAGCTTCCTGATAATTTCCAGTCTTAAATAGTAAAGTAGCAACTTTATAAATGTTATTATCTGTTTTTGGAAGCTGTTTATAGTAAGCTATAGCTTTATTTATATCCCCTTGTTTCTCATAAATTTTCGCAAGAAGTTCCTTAGCTGGTATTACAAAGCTTCCTTTAGGATATTTAGAAATATATTTCTTTAGAATTTTTTTAGCTTTTTCAAAATCCCCCTGTTTATAATAAAGATAACCTAATTTATACATTGCAAATTCTTTATCTTTTGAATTTTTAGCTATTAGCTCTTGATATATTTTTTCTGCTTTTTCGTATTTACCTTTTTCTATATATATTTCTGCAAGTTGCAGTTTTAAAAGGTCAACAAAAGGATAGTCTGGATACTTTTTTATAAAATTTTCTATCTGTTTTTCTACATTTCCTGTTGAGGATTTCATTTCTAGTACAGTAAGCTGATATGCAGCGTCTACCGCTTCTGGAGAATCTGCATATTTTTTTAGAAATTCTTTATAAATTCTTCTTGCCTTTTCTATCTTTCCTACATTATAGTAGCTGTCTGCTATGCGTAAGATAGCTTTCCTTGCTAAAGGATGGTCTTTGTATCTTTTTAAGAATTTTTTAAATTCTTTTATTGCCTGCCAGTATCTACCTTCTGAGAAGAAAGAATAAGCATATAGATATGCTGCCTGAACTGCTATTTCGTCATTTCCTTTTGCAAGTTTCTTTAATATATCTCTTCTTTCTTCGAGTTTATCCTGCTTTAGATATATGTAAGCTTTTAGAAAAAGGCTTTTTCTATCTGTTTTGTTTTTTATTAGTTTGTAAGCTTTATCAACCATACCAGCATTAAATGCACTTACAGCTTTCATATATACATCTTTAAAATACTTGTATGCTCTTTTATAATCCCCTTTTTTAAAGTAATACCATCCAAGAAGGTCTGATGCGTAATCTGGGTCATATTTCTTTAAAAGTTTTACTACTGCTAAAAAATCAGTGTCTTTATTAGACCAGTAATATATTTCCGCAAGATATTTTAAAGCCTGCTTTTTTATAAGGTCATTACCTTTATTGAAAGCTTCTTTGAAAAATTTTTCTGCAAGGTCATATTTTTTTATCTTATATGCAGCATAACCACCATAAAGTTTAAATAATGGGTCATCTATTGATTTTATTATGTTTATTGCATACTGATATTTTCCTGTATTGTATGCATTTACAGCTATCTTTTTCTTTATGTACTCTTTAAATCCTGGAGCAACACCTAAAGCTTTATGTAATATAACAAGAGCCTTTTCAAACTGCTTTTTTTCTACATAAAGATTTGCAAGCTGTAGGTATAGATTTTGCGCTAATTCTTTATCCCTTGTTTCAAGAGAACCAGCATATTTTAATACATCCTTTGTTTTGCCAGTGTATAAAGCTACAAGACCAAGACCGTATAGTGCATAATTGGACAAAATATCTGCACTACCATATTCAGCAAGAAAAAGTCCAAAATATTCCTGTGCTTTATCATATTTTTTTAAATTTAGAAAATCATAACCTGCTATAAGAATTATGTGTTTTTTGTAAGGGAATTTTTTTATTTTCCCTAAAATTCTTGCTTCTTCTTCCTCTCTTTGTACATCTTGTAGATACTTTAATGCATACTCTAATGATTTATTATAATTTCCGTTATTCAGATAAATATAAGATTTAGTATATATACAATAAGGAACCGTTCTTACTTCTAAATCTGTACAACTTATTTTTTTTAGCTTTTGTAAAGCCTGCTTTTCTCTACCATTTAACATATCAACTATAGCTTCCCAGAATTTTAAATCTATTTCGTATTCTGGGGTTTTTAACATACTGTAGTATTTCTCTGCTCGTGAAAAATCTTTAGTTTTTAAGTTTAAAATTACAGCTGATAAACAGGCTTCTTTTTTATTTTCGTGGTTATATTTTGATTCACAGGACAGTTCAAAGTATTTTTTTGCTTTTTTTTCATCTTTTAGCTGATAATACACTAAACCTAAAAAGTACAGCCCTCTTGCTGATTCTGGAGTATCAGGATATTTGGAAATAAGTTTTTTTAAAACTCTTTCAGCAAATATATAATCTTTTTTATCATAAAGCTCTATAGCGTCAGAAAGATATTTTTTGTGGATTGGTAGACCAAGAACTGTTTTTGGCTTTTTCATACTTCCAATAGGTGGAGGAACATCATAAGGAGGGTAAGGTGGAAGTTTTTTTGTAAAGATAACTATATTTATTTTCTCTTCATAGCTTATCTTATCTGGAGGCTCTAATTTTGGCTTTTTTTCTAACTTTTTTGCCTGTATTTCAATAGGAAAAATAACTTCTGGCACTTTTATCTGCTTTCCTGTA
>JALSSG010000036.1 GCA_026984355.1 Hydrogenothermaceae bacterium | reverse complement strand
GCAAAAAAATTTATAGAAGAAAACCTTCAGCAGATTTTAGAAAAAGAAAACCTAACTCCAGTATCTCAAATATTCTTTGGAGATATAGAACTAAACGGAGAAGACCATTTAAAACTAAAGGTTAGCTTTGAAGTAGCACCAGAGTTTGAGCTAAAAAATTATGAAAATTTAGAAGTTGAGATAGTGAAAAAAGATGTAAAAGATGAAGATGTAGAAAAAGTTATAGAAGGAATACTAAACCAAAATGTAAGTTATGAACCAGAAGATAAAGAAATAGAGCAAGGAGACAAGATAAAAATTAAATATCATATTGTATCTAAGGATGGAGAAGAAGAAGAAGATGAATTTGAAGTAGTAATTGGTAGCGGAACTCTTAGAAAAGAAATTGAAGAACAGCTAATTGGAAAGAAAAAAGGTGATGTTGTAGAAATAAAAGATGTACCTCTTTTAGATGAACAGGGAAATGAGAAAGGAAAAGCAGATGTTACAATAACCATATTAGAAGTATACAAAAGAGTTGTTCCAGAATTTAACGATGAATTTGTCAAAAAATTAGGTCTTGGAGAAAACGTAGAAGAAGCGAAAAAGAAAATAAGAGAAGACTTAGAAAAGAAATTTAAAGAAGATGAAAAAAGAGAATTAGAACAAAAAATAATTGATGAATTAGTGAAAGATTACGATTTTCCAGTACCTCAATCTTTAGTAGAAGCTGAATTGGAAGCTCTACTACAAGATTATGCAAGACAACTGCAAGCATTTGGTATTCAACCAAATCAAGAAATGCTTATAGCTGCAAGAGAAGGTTTAAAACAAACAGCTGAAAAAAATGTTCGCCTTATGTTTATAATAAACAAGATTGCAGAGAAAGAAGATATTAAAGTAACAGAAGAAGAGATAAATGAAGAAATACAGAAACTTGCACAGGCATACAACACAACTCCAGAAGAAATAAGAAAAACTCTTGAAGAACAAGGACTTTTACCGAATATCACATTCGGAGTTTTAAGACAAAAGGTACTTGAAAAAGTTATAGAAAAGGCTAATATAAAAGAAATTTCAAGAGAAGAGTTTGAAAAAAGGATGAAGGAACAAGAAAAACAAGAAAACCAGGAACAACAAAATCAGGAAACAGAAACTACAGAAAATAAGCAATAAGTTAGGAGGACTCTATGGATATAAATAAAATATTAAACCAATTAGTACCAATAGTAATAGAACAAACACCAAGAGGTGAAAGAGCATACGATATATACTCTCGCTTACTAAAAGATAGAATAATACTTCTTGGTTTTCCTATAGATGACCATATAGCAAACCTCATCGTTGCACAGCTGTTATTTCTAGAAGCAGAAGACCCAGAAAAAGATATATATATGTACATAAATTCTCCTGGTGGAGTCGTGACAGCTGGACTTGCAATATATGACACAATGAACTATATAAAGCCAGACGTATGTACTATATGTATGGGACAAGCTGCATCAATGGGAGCATTTTTACTCGCTGCTGGAGCTAAAGGAAAAAGATATGCACTACCTAATGCAAGAATTATGATTCACCAACCATTAGGTGGTTTTCAAGGACAAGCTACAGACATAGAAATACATGCAAAAGAAATATTAAGACTAAAGAAACTGTTAAATGAGCATCTTGCTAAAAATACAGGTCAGCCTCTTGAAAAGATTGAACAGGATACAGAAAGAGATTATTTTATGTCTGCATATGAAGCAAAAGATTATGGATTAATAGACAAAGTAATAGAAGGAAGAAAATAATGGCAGAAAATAAATGTTCTTTCTGTGGAAAATCACAGGAAGAAGCAAAAGTTTTGATAGCTGGTCCAAATGAAGTTTATATATGTGATGATTGTATATCCCAGTGTAATCTCTTAGTAAGAGAAGAGCTAAAAGAAGAAACCCACAAAAAAATAAAAACTCTTCCTAAACCAGCAGAAATAAAGGCAAAGTTAGATGAATACGTCATAGGACAGGAAAGAGCAAAAAAAATATTATCTGTTGCTGTTTACAATCACTATAAAAGAATATATTCTCAAGAGCAAACAGGAAATATTGAAACTGACGTTGAGTTAGAAAAAAGCAATATCTTACTAATTGGTCCTACAGGTTCAGGTAAAACACTACTTGCAAGGACACTTGCAAAAATACTGGATGTACCATTTGCTATAGCAGATGCTACAAATATAACAGAAGCAGGATATGTAGGAGAAGACGTTGAAAGTATACTTGTCAGACTTGTGCAGGCTGCAGATTACGATTTAGAAAGAGCACAAAAAGGAATTGTATATATAGATGAAATAGATAAGATAGCAAAAAAGTCTGGTGAAAATCCTTCAATCACTAGAGATGTTTCTGGTGAAGGTGTACAACAGGCACTACTTAAAATATTAGAAGGAACAATAGCAAATATACCTCCACAAGGCGGTAGAAAACATCCTCACCAGGAATTCATACAGATTGATACTACAAACATATTATTCATACTTGGCGGTGCATTTGTTGGCTTAGAAGACATAATAAAACGTAGAATTGGTAAGAAAACTATAGGATTTGGAGCTGATATAAAAACAAAAACAGAAGATAAAAATCTTCTTTCTCAAGTAAGAGTAGAAGACCTTATCCAATATGGTTTAATTCCAGAATTTGTAGGTAGAATACCTGTAATAGCTACATTAGAAGAATTAGATGAAGATGCATTAGTGAAAGTTCTAACAGAACCAAAAAATGCCTTAATAAAACAATATAAACAGTTATTAGCTCTTGAAGGTGTTGAGCTTGAATTTACAGAAGATGCAATTAGAGAAATAGCAAGGGAAGCAATACAAAGAAAAACGGGAGCAAGAGGGCTAAGAGCCATAATTGAAGAAATAATGTTAGATATAATGTACGAAATACCAAATATGACAGGTGTCAAAAAAGTAGTAATAGATAAAGATGTTGTAAGAAAAAGAAAGGAACCTATTTTTGTGTATGAAAAGGCTAGCTAATAAATGGCTACTATAAAAAAAGTAGAATTCATAAAAAGTGCAGTAAAACCTAAAGATTATCCACCTCCAACAAAACCAGAAGTAGCAGTAGTTGGACGTTCAAATGTAGGAAAATCCTCCTTAATCAATGCAATATTCAAAAGAAGCATAGCTAAAGTAAGTGCAAATCCCGGTAAAACCAGATTAATAAATTTTTTCTCTTTAAATGACAAAATATACTTTGTCGATTTACCAGGTTATGGATATGCAGCAGTCTCCAAAAAAGAAAGAGAAAAATGGAAAGAAATGATAGAAAACTACTTTTATAATAGAGACAACTTAAAGCTTGTTTTACTACTTGTAGATAGCCGTTATAAACCTACAAACTTAGACATCCTTATGAAAGAATGGTTAGAAAGTCTGGATATACCATATGTTATAGTAGCAACAAAAGTAGATAAACTAAACCAAAGTGAAAAAGCAAAACTAAAAAAGCAGATAAAAACCACTCTTGATATCAAAGATAATATTCCTATCTTCCTTACATCTGCTAAAGAGGGAACAGGAATAAAAGAATTAGTTTCATATATATTCTCTACACTAAATGAAGACGGATAAACCTGTAGTAAAAGACGAAATAATAATAGAAAAAAAAGGTATATTAGTTCCTAACCCTACAAGGTTCTGGATTTTAGAAAAAAATTTTAGAAAAAAGATATCACGGTTAGAAGAAAAGGGAATAATAAACAGTCTATCTAAACTTATTACAAAAAATAGCACTCTTTTTAATTATTTTTTAAATCTTCATTTCTTAGAAATCAAAATACGAGAAGAAATCTTAAAGAAAAAATATCCGCATATATACTATACTGATACAAAACAGTCAAAGACAATAAAAAATGTACTTTTAAACACTGGAATAGGTGGTATTGGAAACTTTCAACAAAAACCCTTTAAAGTCAAATGTTTACACTTATGGACTGCCTATCATTTAGGAGATAAAAGGTTTGAAAACCCAATAGGAGAGTATGTACTGAAAAATATAAAATAAATGGAGCGAGAGACGGGATTCGAACCCGCGACCCCTTCCTTGGCAAGGAAGTGCTCTACCGCTGAGCTACTCTCGCAAAAGCGGTATATATTATATTCCTCTAAATTAAGCTTGTCAATATCTCTAAACAATAAAAAAAGACCTACCGGAATATCCGATAGGTCTATTACAATGAGAATATAAAAACTTAAAATAGATATCCAAATTCAGCAATTAAATTATGACTATCTTCTTTATCATCACCTGCTCTTAATATTAAATCAGCTCTAACATAAGAATTTTTAGTTGGATGCCATGTAGGTGTTACGGTTAAAGTAGTAACATCAATATAGTCTGAAGCTTTTTCAAGTCTAACTGGAATATTTATAGTACCAACATTAAATGCAGCTTTCAGTGCTACAGTTGTTAAATCATCTCCTCCAGTAGGTATATCCGTAATTCTATTAATTTCTAAACCAACATTAACACCACCTAAATCAGCGGCAGCAGTTGCATTTATAGTTGATGAACTATCATCATTTTTAAAGTAGTCTAAAGAAACCTTAACAGTTCCTAAATCACCTTTAATACCTGCTTCATAACCATTATCAACACCACCACCACCATGTGAGCCACCAAGGGCACTACCATCATTTATACCAACATAAGCTTTAAAGTTTCCTAAATCAAAACTAAGTCTTGCTCCTGCAAATAAAACTGGCTGTGCAACAAAGGCTACAGGTCTTGTTATATGAGGGTTTAATATAGTAACAGGAGCATCACCAAAGTTCTGCCATAATAGTCCTGCATCTAACTTAATTCCTTCTAAAGGAATTAATGAGAAATAGCCTAAGTAGATATC
>JALSSG010000035.1 GCA_026984355.1 Hydrogenothermaceae bacterium | reverse complement strand
TGATGTTCATTATGGTATCGGTTCCGATGGTATTTTGTTAAAAGTTCCTTCTAAAAAAGCTGACTTTGGTCTAAAAATATTTAATCCAGATGGCTCTGAAGCTGAAAAAAGTGGAAATGGACTGAGAATTTTCTGTAAATTTTTATATGATTACGGCTTTACAAAAGAAAAAGAATTTACAGTGGAAACAAAAGGAGGAATAGTAAAAGCCAAAATAGAAAAAGAAAAAAATGGGAAAGCAAAGCTTATAACAGTTGATATGGGAAAGGCTGTTTTTGAAACAGATAAAATCCCTGTAAAAATAGACAAAGAAGAATGTATAGGAGAAAAAATAAAAATAGATAATAAGGAGTTTGAGATAAACTGTGTATCTGTAGGAAACCCTCACTGTGTAATCATAGTAAACAAGTTAGATGAAGATTTAGTGAAAAAATACGGAAAGATTATTGAAAACCTTCCAATATTTCCAAACAGAACGAATGTACAGTTTGTAAAACCTATATCAAAAAGCAAAGCTGAAATAAGAATATGGGAAAGAGGAGCAGGATATACACTTGCTTCAGGAAGTTCATCATGTGCTGTAGCATCTATACTTGTAAAAAGAGGTATTACTGACAGAAAATTACAAATTATTATGCCTGGTGGAACTCTTTATATTGAAATAAGTGAAAACTGGAATATTAAAATGACAGGAGAAGTTGAAGAGATATGTACAGGAACCTTAAGTGAAGAACTAATAGAGAGGTTTAGATAATGGAGGAAAAAATATTTAATATAAAAGCTGTAGCTGTAGATGTATTAACTGATGAATGGATGGATGAAGATGTTATAAATAAAACACCGGTAATTTTACAAAAAATAGTAAAAAGACCTGGTGGATTTACTGTTTATATGAAAGCACCATATGAGAATATAGAATGGTATTTTTCTAAAGGTTTAACAGAAATAAAAGTTATGAAAGGGAAAAAAGCGCCTTATATAAGGATAGAGCATGAAGATGGTCTTTACTGGGTAGACCTGCCTTACAATAGGGAAATACTTTTATTTTTAAATGATTATATAGAAAAAGAAAATGCCCCCGACGGGATTTGAACCCGTGTCGCCGGCGTGAAAGGCCGGTGTCCTAGGCCTGGCTAGACGACGGGGGCTTAATGGTGAGTCGCCCGGGGGTCGAACCCGGGACCACCGGTTTAAAAGACCGGTGCTCTGCCGACTGAGCTAGCGACTCACCTACAGGCATAATAATTTAATATAACCTAATGCCTTTGTCAACATTCACTTAAAATATATCTTCACAAAATCTAACCATACATTCTAAAAGCATCTGGTCAGGTACACACATAGGCATAAATAAACATCTTTCTAAATCAAGAATTATCTGCTCTGGTGTTAAATCTTTACTTACCTTCAAAACACCTACATATATAGGTATATCTTTTTCTTTTAGCTGTTTTACAACCTCAAAAAGTTTATTTTCCAGTGATTTTTTATCGTATCCCCATACTAATGCATGCCTTCCAAATATCTTTATTTGATTATCAAAGGTATTTTTTAACTGCGTTATTACTTCCTTTACAAGATTTTCTTTTTTATCTTCATCTAAATCCAGAAAATTAAAAGTTCTTATAGGTACAAAAGAAAATATATAAACATTTTCTATATTTTTATCTAACATTTTTTCTATTTCTGCTTCTATCTTTAAAACAGAATCCTCACAGTTAGTTAGCTTTTCACATACAGTATCAAAATCAAGCATACTCTACACCTTAGAAAAGTTTTTTGAATAAACACATTCTAAGACACTTTGGATTTTTCTTCTTAAATTGGAAACATCTGTATCTACTATATTTACATGTCCCATTTTTCTTCTTGATTTTTTCTCTTTACCATACCAGTAAAACTGTGTACCTTCAATCTTTAGTATTTCATTTACATTAAAATCTTCTAAAGATTTTCCAAGAATATTTACCATACCTGTTGGAAGCTTGCTTTCTGTACTTCCTAAAGGCAATCTAGAAACTGCTCTTATAAGATTTTCAAATTGTGAAGTATAAGAACCATCCATAGTGTAATGTCCTGTATTATGTGGTCTTGGAGCAAACTCATTTATAATAGGTGTATCATCCTGCTTTATAAAAAATTCTACTGCAAGTACACCAACAATTTCTAAATCATCAAGTAAAGAATAAACTATCTGGCTTACAGATTTATTATCTACAAAGGGAGCATAATTATATAAAAGTATTCCATCTTCATGATAGTTGAAGCTTATAGGATATAGTCTTTTATTTCCATCAAAATCTCTAACTCCAATAACTGAAACCTCGTGTTTAAAATTAATAAACTCTTCAATAATAAAACCTTCTTCTAAAGAATGGTTGTCAAGTATATTTTGAATTTGCGATAAATCTTCTATAAAATACTGACCTTTACCATCATAACCTAACTTTTCTGCTTTTATGATTACTGGTAAAGCAAAATCTTTTATTTTTTCTTTTAGCTGATAACCATAGGAATAACAAAAATTTACAACAGGATAACCCTTACTTTTTAAAAATGTTTTTTCTTCTATTCTGCTTCTTTTTAGTTTTAATGCATTAAAATTTGGATAGCGTTCTAATAGTTCGAAAATAAAATCTGGTATATGCTCAAATTCAACTACAACGGTATCTACAGTTTCAAAAAACTGCTTATAATCTTCATACCTAAAAAATCTATCAGATATTCTTGATGCTGGTGCTTCAGGGTTATTTCCTAAAACAAAAAACTTATAGTTTAACTTTCTATTTTCAAAAATAGTCATCCATCCAAGCTGACCATCACCAATTATACCTATATTCATTCTGGAAACCTCATATTTAAAACCTTTTCTTTTAACTTCTTTCTATATAAAGAAAGTTTTTCATCAAACTCTGGATATTTATTTGCAAGTATAGAAACTGCAAGTAGTCCAGCATTGGTTGAGTTTCCTATAGCAACTGTTGCAACAGGTATACCTGCAGGCATTTGAACAATAGAGTAAAGGGAATCTACACCTTTTAAATGTTTCGATGGTACAGGAACACCTATAACAGGAAGGGTTGTTAAAGATGCTACCATACCAGGCAGGTGAGCTGCTCCTCCTGCTCCTGCTATTATTACTTCAAGACCTCTACTTTTTGCTGATGTTGCATATTCATACATAAGTTCTGGAGTTCTGTGAGCAGAAACTACTTTTTTCTCATAAGGTACTTTAAAATCTTCTAAAATTTCAGCTGCTCCTTTCATATGTTCCCAATCTGAAATACTTCCCATTATAATACCAACAAGAGGTTTTTCCATTTAATTCCCCAATTACATGAAAATGTTTGATATATATAAAATTATAACTTTATTTTTATGTTTTAACTTTAAAAACTATATCAAATTCTCCTATCTGAGGTGGCTCTAATATCTGATAATGCTGATAAATAACTTTAGGCGAAACAAACTTATCCCTATCTGGATAAAACTGCCTCTCTATACATTTTTCAACAGGAACATCAAAATACACACCAGCTTTTATAAAATCTGAAAATTCTAATAAAAAGGGTCTCCTACTTTTTCTTGTAAGATTTGTATTATCAAGATATATTATGTTTTCCTTTGCTTCTTTTATTTGCTTTTTTGCTTCTTTTTTTAAATTCAGTTTTTCTTTGGATGTAAATAAATAGGCATCTTTGTATATTTCTCTGTTAGACCTTTTATCTAAAGGATGTAAATTTCTATAAAAATTTATACGAATATCATCGTATGATACTTTCTTTATATCAAAATCTTTACTTAAATTCTCAAAAAGTGTAGATTTACCAGCTCCAGGAACACCTACAGGTACAATTAAAATCTTTTTATGTTTGTTTGCTTTTAAAAAATCCTTGATTTTTCTCATATTGCAGAAATATAAACTTTTGTGTAAATTATTCAAGAGTTAGAAATTACTTTTACAGGAGAGGTAGTTTTATAAAATAATTAAAACATGGAAAATAACGAGCCACTACTGATTGTTCGTAATCTGTCAAAACAATACCTTATAAAAAAGACTCTTTTTAAAAAAGAGTTCTTTAAAGCTGTTGATAAAGTTTCATTTATTATAGATAAAAATCAGATTGTATCCTTAGTAGGAGAATCTGGAAGTGGAAAATCTACTATAGGAAAGCTAATACTAAAACTCATACAACCAGATGAAGGAAAAATAATATTTAAAGGAAAAGATATATTTAAACTATCTAAAAGTGAGGAAAAAGTTTTTAGAAGACAAACATCTGTAGTTTTTCAAGACCCAAGAACATCTTTAAACCCAAGATTAAAAGTAAAAGATATACTAAAAGAACCTCTGGTAGTTCACAAATTCCCAAAAGATGAAATAGAAAAAAGAGTAAAAAAAGCTATTGTTGATGCTGGATTAGATGAAACATTTTTAGAAAGATATCCTTCAGAGCTTTCTGGAGGCCAAAGACAAAGAGTAGCTATTGCAAGAGCAATAATATTAGAACCAGAATTGATTGTCGCAGATGAACCAACCTCTGCATTAGATGTTACAGTACAGCTTCAAATAATCAATCTTATAAAAAAGCTAAAAAATGAAAAAAATATCAGTTTCCTATTTATATCACATGACCTTAACGTTGTAGGTATGCTATCAGATTTTATCATCGTTTTGTATAGAGGGAAAATAATGGAAAAAGGAAAAGCTAAAGATATTCTCACAAATCCTTTGCACCCATATACGAAACTATTAATAGATAGCCTTCCTCCTGACCATCCTGCTAAAAGAAAACCTTTAAATATACCAGAGATTTATAGGGAGGATTTTGAAGGTGCATGTGTTTTCTATCATAGATGTCCGATAGCACAGGAAATATGTA
>JALSSG010000034.1 GCA_026984355.1 Hydrogenothermaceae bacterium | reverse complement strand
CAGTAAGATATGCTCAGCAAGAGGGATTAAATGTAGGGCTTGTAAAAATAAAATCAATAAGACCTTTCCCTGCTAAAGAAGTTAGAGAAGCTCTAAAAAATGCTAAAGCTGTAATAATTCCAGAACATAACATTGAAGGATGGTTATCCAAAGAAGTAAAAGCATCTATTCCAAACAGTGGAATAGTTACAGACGGGCCAAGAGTTTACGGTGGAATGACTCTTCCAGTAGAATTAATTATGGAAGAGATTTATAAATCTCTTGGTGTTAAAGGAAAACAAAGAGTAGTAATTTAAAAAATTTTGATAAAAAAACTAGGAGGTATTAATAATGGGATTAAAATACATTCAACCAGCACCAGGTTTTAAAGAATATCTTCCAAAAGACTATGTTGATTTAATTGACTTTGGACCTTTTGGAAAAGAAGTAGATGTACAGTATATGGGTCAGTACAAAGAAATTCTTGAAGAACATCCAATGTGTGCAGGATGTTGGATGGCTTACTTTGTAAGAGTATTTTATGCTTCACTTCCAAATCCAGAAGACACTATAGTTATAGGAACAGCAGGATGTGCTAGACTTGCTTTATCTCAAGCAGCAGTTCCATTTATATATGGAAACTATGGAGATACAAACGCTGTAGCTTCTGGATTAACAAGAGCCTTAAACATAAGATTTCCTGATAAGAACAAAGATGTTGTAGTTGTTGCAGGTGATGGTGGACTTATGGATATTGGATTTAGTATGACACTCCATTCTTGGTTTAGAAAAGAGAAGTTCACAACTATAATGGTTGATAACGAAGTTTATGGAAACACAGGTGGACAGGAATCTGGAATGTCACCAAAAGGTGTTCAACTAAAAATGGCTCCAAAAGGTAAAAAGTTCGAAAAAATTCCTGCAACAGAATTAGCAAAACTTGCAGGATGTGTATACGTAGTAAAGATAGCTCCTACTAATATAAAAAGAGTTGCAAAAGTAATTAAAAGAGCTGTTTTAGCTGCAAGACACTTTGGACCTACATTTATCCATGCTTATACATCATGTAATATTGAATACTCAATTCCAACAGAAGAAGTGCTAAAAGATGCAAGAGAAAGAGAGAAAAAAGACTTTGGATTTGAAGAGTACATGACTGATGAAGTAAGAGAATACTTTGAAGAAATTGAAAAAAAGGAAAAAGAGGCAAAAGCCAAAAAATAATAAAAGGCTCACAATAGGAGGTTAATAAAATGAAAAGATATAATATTAGAATTGCCGGTGTTGGTGGGCAGGGTGTTGTTACTTCTGCCCACATTCTTGGTAATGCTATGTCAGCAGCTGGAAAGTATGCAACATTAGTTCCTTTCTTCGGTTCAGAAAAAAGAATGGCTCCTGTTGAAGCTTATGTAAGAGCTTCAGATGCTCCAATCTATGAAGTTGGTGAAGTTGTGTATCCTAATGTTATTATGATTTATCACCCACAGGTTATAACACACGGTAAATCATATACAATGCCTTTCTATTCTGGATTAAAAGAAAATGGTATTGTTATAATAAACACTGAAGTTGATATTCTTACAGATGAAGATAAAAAAGTACTTGAAGATTTAAATACTCAGGTTATTATGTATAATGCTACTGGACTTGCTTTAGAAATAGCTGGAACAGAATTAGCTACTAATATGGCGATGATTGGATTTTTCTTTGGTATTACTAAACTAGTTAACTTTGAACATATTGAACAGGCTGTTAAAGAAAGATTTTTAGGAAATACCTTTGTTGCATCTGGTGGTACTGCATCATTAGACTCTGCGATTGAAAAGAAATTCAAAAGAAAAGTAGAGTTACTTGAAAAGAACATGCAGGTAATAAGAAAGGCATTTGAAATAGTTGAAGAAATGGGCTGGACAGAAGAAAAACAACCAGCTGGCACATAAATTATAAATTAACACGGAGGTTAGAATATGTACTACGTAGCAAGAGTTGATGAAGAAAAGTGTGCAACTTATAAATGTAAACAGTGTACACTTTTCTGCCCTGAAGCCAATACATTAATGTTTGATGATGATAGAAATACAGCATGGGTAAATGAGCCAAGATGTAAAGGTTGTGCACTTTGTGTGTATGTTTGCTCAGACCTTCTAAAGAGGGACTGTATTGAGATGGTAATGGTAACAGCTGAGGATTAAATTATAGGTGGCGATATGCCACCTTTTTAAAATAAAACATATTAAAGGAGGGTTTTTAAATGACTCAAGAATTAAAAGATAAGCTTGAAAAAGTAGTTGAGCTTGTAAAAAATGATATGGCTGACCCAGACATTGACATTGAGTACTGTATTCCAGAGGTAGCTGTAACTTCTGACAAATGTGATGTATCTGGAGAACCTTATATTTTAGTTAAGTACATCACTGAAGAACATGATGTTCATGAAAGAAAAATAAAATTAAGAAGACCTTATCTTGATAAATCTCCTGAAGACTTAGCAGGTCTTGTAACATTCTATATTGAACAGTTCAAAGAAGAAATTGACTCTGTAGAGTATGGCGGAGAGTAATTAAGGCTCAAAATGATTTCCTCATTTATTATCACAGGTTTCTTAGGTGTTGGAAAAACAACTCTTCTCATTAATACTATAAAAAATTTTTTTAATGATAAAAAAATTGCTATTATAGTTAATGAGTTTGGTGAAGTTGGTATTGATGGAAAAATTTTAAAAAATGTCTACAGCGAAGTCTTAGAAATATCAGAAGGATGTATTTGCTGTAAATTATCAGAAGAATTTGAGAAGGGCGTTATTGAAATAATAAAAAATTATCAACCAGAAATAATATTTGTTGAAACATCTGGGACTTCCGAGCCCTTCCCTATTTTTCTTTCTCTTCAAAATCTAAGGACATCAGTAGAAGGGATAATATGCGTAATTGATACTAAAAATTTTGATAAATATAAAGAACATTCTACAGCAAAGTACCAGATTGGTGGTTCTAATATACTTGTATTAAACAAAATAGACCTGGTAGATGAACAAACATTACAAAAAGTAAAACAAGAAGTAAAGGAAATAAAAGAAAAGTTTAATATAAAAAATGTTTTAACAGGTGAACCTATATTTAAAAATTACACCATTTATGAAACAAAATTCGGAGTACTTCCTAAAGAAATATTTGAAGGTCTTTATAAGATAGAAGATATAATAAATATAGGTCAATCTGCATATCCATCAGACCATATAGTAAAAGACTCCTTTTCACAAAAGATAGTATATCTTCCTGAAAATGTTGAATTTTCCTATATAGATAAAATTTTATCTAATTTACCTGAAAACATATATAGAGTAAAAGGTGTCGTAAAAGCAAAAGATGTACCTGTTCCTTTACTTGTTAATTATTCCTTTGGAGACTTAAGCTATACAGAAATGCCAGAATATAAAGGAAAATCATTTTTAATATTTATAGGTTCAAATATAGAAGAAAGAAAACTCATTCAATTAAATTAAATTGTATCTCCTACATGCATAGCTGTTTCTGCATCCCATCTTGATATATGTAATATTAGCCATGGTTTAAAATCTTCTTCTAAAAATTTTATTACTTCTTCAGGATTTTTATTTTTCTTCCAGTCCTCATAAAGCTGATAAATTTTTTGTTTCATAGTATCATGCTCACCTTTATGCATCTGATATGCGAAAAACCTACTTTCCCTCATCATATCTTCTTCTGTAGAAAAGTGGTCTTCTATATCTGCAAGAAAAACTTTAAACATTTCATCAGCTTTTTCAATATCGCCTTTTTTTAATGCATCGTAAAGCTGATTTACTATATCTACCTCTTCCTCATGCAAAATATTCATCATAGGATGGGCAACCTGTGGTAATTCTTCTTTTTTTAACAGCATTTTAATACCTCTAAGTCTTTAATTTTTAAAGTATACAATAATTGATTTCTTTTATCAACTTAAATTCACCATCTTCAAACTTATATATCTTTCCTTCTTTTTCATCTATAAGTACCAATCTTATCCATTCATTTAGAATAATTGGATTAGCTAAGCTAGAAGCTTTTGTGGCTTTCAATGCAAGTTCAAGGGGTGCTTCTAAAAATACTAAAAGTCGTGTAGGTTCATGATATGGTTTATCTTCAAGTAATACAGTCTGTGTAGGTAATCCTATTTTCAGATCACTATAATTTCCATAAAATACACCTACCTTTGAAACTATATTATGATAAACTTTTGAGCCTGCTCCAAACACATTATTATCAACAGTAGAAAAATAATGTTCTAGATTTATCCACTCTCCAACAATCAAAGGACCAGAAAATAAAGCTGTTAGTATGGAAGCTTTTTCATCATCAACTCTCCAATCGTATGACACAAGAAAAAATCTATTATGTAAAGTTAAATGCTTAATACTTTCTCTTTTTCCAACGTATGCAGCTATATTCTTTGATAATCCCCACTCTGGTCTTGGTTCTGACCAGTCAATAGCTTTTATAAATATATCTTCCTCTGTTTGAGTATAAGGCAGTGTTTTTACCCTTTCTTCTCTTGCTCTTGAAGAAGCAAAGTTAATATCATCAATTACTTTTAAAAATAACTTTTTCTCCTCTTCATCTAAAATATCTGTATCGTAAAACTGTATCTCATCAGTGGTTGTAATATGAAGACCAGGTATAAATCTAACATCTTCAGGAATACTGATTCCTTTTTCTTTTAACTTTTCCCTTACCTCTTTCCTGTTAGCTATCATACACATAGCCCTTGCATTTGGAAAACTAACATTTCCCCCACAAGCACCACAATCCAAAGCTGATTCAAATGGGTTATTGTCAGATTGACTTCCATGCCCTACTATTAGAACAAATTTAGGAAAATTAGAAACTAGACCTATGGTTTTTAAAAAGTTTTCAACA
>JALSSG010000033.1 GCA_026984355.1 Hydrogenothermaceae bacterium | reverse complement strand
AGGGGATAATGTAGAGTTAACAGTAGAGTTAATGGAGCCAGTAGCTATAGAGGAGCAGATGAGATTTGCTATTAGGGAAGGTGGTAGAACTGTTGGTGCTGGTGTAGTTACTAAAATTATTGAGTAAAGGAGTTTTAAATGGCAAGAGAAATTATTACTTTAGCCTGTACTGAGTGTAAAAGGAAAAATTATACAACTACAAAAAATAGAAGAAAGCATCCGGATAGATTAGAACTTAGAAAATTCTGTAAGTGGTGTGGAAAACATACTATCCATAGGGAAATAAAGTAGGGGCAATAGCTCAATTGGTAGAGCACGGGACTCCAAATCCCGCGGTTGGGGGTTCGAGTCCTCCTTGCCCCGTTTTTGATTTTTACGTTTTAAGGAAAAAACTATGAAATCTATAAAAGATATAATTAAATTTTTAAAAGAAGTACAGGAAGAGCTTAAGAAGGTAACTTGGCCTTCTAGAACTCTTGTAAAAAATGCTACTATAGCTGTAATAATCTTCACATTGCTTATATCTGTATACCTGTGGACATTGGATTTGTTGTTTTCTAGATTAATTAGTTTTGTTATAGAGAGGTTAGGTTAATGTCAGAAGAAAAAAATAAAATTGACCAGCAACTAAAAGAAGAAAAGGATACTGAGAAACAAGAAAATGAAAAAAAATGGTATGCACTTTATACACAGTCTAATTTAGAAATTAAGGCTAAAGAAAATCTTGTAAAAATGTTAGAATTAAATAATATGCAAGATTTAGTGGATGAAATACTTGTTCCAGCAGAGGAAAAAGTTGTAATAAAAGCACTTGGAAAAGAAAAATATAAATTATCTTTAAAAGGTGCTGATAGAGAAATAGAAGTACAAGGAAAAAAAGGAATTACAAAGTTTAAAATAGAAGATGGGAAAGTTAAAGTTATAGAAAGTGTTGAAGGTGATGAACAGTGTGTAAATCATAGTCCTATCTTTAAGCCAGGACAAAAGATTACATGTAAAGAGAATAAAACAGAAGTAAAAATAGTTCTTGAAAATAAAATGTATCCTGGTTATTTACTTATAAAAGCAAAATTAACTGATGATCTTATAGACCTTATAAAGAAAACACCTTTTATTGTAGGTTTTGTAAGTGCTGGTGGAAAACCAGTTCCATTAGATGAAAAAGATATACAAAAAATTAAAGACCAATTAGAAAAAGGAGCTCCTGCTGCAAAAAGACTTATGTTTGCTAGAGGAGACAAAGTAAGGGTAATAGAAGGACCATTTATGAACTTTACAGGAACAGTAGAGGAAGTAATACCAGATAAAGAAAAACTTGTAGTATCTATAACAATTTTTGGTCGTTCCACACCGGTTGAACTTGAGTTCTCCCAGGTGGAAAAGATTTAAACTCAAGGAGGTGTCAATTCTATGGCAAAAAAAGTAGTAGGAACAATTGAGCTGATGATACCAGCTCAGCAGGCTTCACCATCACCACCAGTTGGTCCTGCACTTGGTCAACACGGTGTAAATATAATGGAGTTTGTTAAAACCTTTAATGCTATGACAGCGGAGTTTAAACCTGGTACGATAATACCTGTTGTCATCACTGTCTATTCAGATAGGTCTTTTTCTCTTGTCTTAAAAACTCCTCCTGCTTCATATCTGTTAAAAGAAGCAGCTGGAATTAAAAAAGGTGCTTCAGACCCTAAAAGAGAGAAAGTAGGAAAAATAACAAAAGAACAGTTAAAAGAAATTGCTCAAATAAAGTTAAAAGACTTAAATACTGATGATATTGAAGCTGCTATGAGAACTGTAGCAGGTACAGCAAGAAGTATGGGAATAGAAATAGAAGGTTTTGAGGGGTAAGTGTCATGGCAAAAAGAGGAAAGAAATATTTAAGAGCTTTGGAACTTGTAGAAAAAGATAAAGAGTATTCTTTACAAGAAGCTGTTGAAAAACTTAAAGAGATGGAGAAAGTCCTTCAAAGGAATTTTGATGAAACAGTAGAGGTAATATTTAGATTAGGCGTAGATCCAAGACATGCTGACCAAATGGTTAGAGGTTCTACAGTTCTTCCACATGGTTTAGGAAAGCCGATAAAAGTACTTGTAATAGCTCAGGGAGAAAAACTTAAAGAAGCAGAAGAAGCTGGAGCTGACTATGTAGGCGGTGAGGAACTAATAAATAAAATTGCTAAAGAAGAATGGATAGATTTTGATGTTGTTATAGCTACTCCTGATATGATGCCTAAAGTAGCTAGATTAGGTAGGATTTTAGGACCAAGAGGATTAATGCCAAATCCTAAGGTAGGTACAGTTACTCAGAATATAAAGAAAGCTGTGGAAGAGGCTAAAAAAGGTAGAGTAGAATTTAAAGTAGATAAATCAGGTAATCTTCATATTCCTGTAGGTAAAATCTCTTTTGATACACAAAAACTTATAGATAATATTCTTGCAGTTGCAGAGGCAGTACAAAAAGCTAGGCCAGAAGGTTTAAAAGGTCAGTATATGAAAAATGCAGTGTTAAAACTTACTATGAGTCCTTCTGTTAAATTAAACTTAACAGAACTTCAGAAAACTCTTGCAGCTCAAGCTGCTTAAATAGGAGGATATAAAGATGGCTGTTGTACAGATGAGGAAAACTTTATTAAGAAAGCAAGAAATTGTAAACGAGATTAAAGAAAAGATAGAAAAATCAAAGATTGTTATAGTATTTGACTTTACTGGTATAGATGCTAATACAGTTGCAGATTTTAGAAAAGAGCTAAAAAAAATAAACACAGATATGCAAGTTGTTAGAAATACTCTTTTTAAGAGAGCTTGCGAAGGTACAGAACTTTATGATAAAATGAATCTATTTGAGAAACCATCTGCACTGTTATTTGGATATGATGATATAGTAGAAACTGCAAAAAAGTTAAATGAGTTTTTAAAGGAATATGAGACAGCTTACATAAAAGGAGGACTCGTAGAAGGTAGGTATGCTACAGCAGAGGAAATAGAAAGTGTTGCAAAACTGCCTAGCAGAGAGCAACTTGTTGCACAACTGCTTGCTGTTATGCAGGCTCCTATTACTAATTTTGTTAGGGTACTTAATGGTGTTCCACAAAAATTTGTTCTTGTACTTAATGCTATCAAAGAGCAGAAAGAAAAGGAAGGACAGTAATTAAAAATTTTAAAAATTAAAAATATGATTTAGGAGGTTTAAATAGTATGGCAACAATATCAAAAGAGGAAATCAAAGAAGCAATCAAAAACATGACTGTTTTAGAGCTTGCTGAACTTGTGAAAGAGTTAGAAGAAGAATTTGGTGTTTCTGCTGCAGCTATGGTAGCAGCTGCACCAGCTGCTGGTGGTGTTGCAGGAGGAGAAGCAGCTGCTGAAGAAAAAACTGAGTTTGATGTAATATTAAAAGCACCAGGAGATAAAAAGATAAATGTAATAAAAGTAGTTAGAGAAATTACAGGTCTTGGACTAAAAGAAGCTAAAGAGTTGGTTGATAATGCTCCAAAACCTGTAAAAGAAGGTGTTTCTAAAGAAGAAGCTGAGCAGATAAAAGCAAAATTAGAAGAAGCTGGAGCAGAAGTAGAAATAAAATAATCTACTTGAGATTTTGAAGGGTTTTTATACAACAGAAAATTTCATAAGTAAGGCAGGTCACCTGAAAAAGGGGTGGTCTGCCTTTATCTATTTAAATGCTTTTTAGATTTTTTCTAAAAAAAGAATAAGTAAAGCTAAAAAAACTATAAAAGGTGGTGTCAGATGAGAAAGATAAAAGCTATGGATTATAATCCTTTAAGAAAAGGTCTAATAAGAAGAAAAGAAATAATCCCACCTCCAGACCTTTTACATCTTCAAAAAAATTCTTTTGAAAACTTTGTCCAATTTAATAAAAATCCTTATGAAAGAGAAGATAAAGGTTTAGAAGCGATATTCCGTTCTTCATTTCCTTTTGTAGACCCTAATAATCAAATAGAGATTGCATACATTGCCTATGAAATTGGAGATTGGGAATGTGGAAAATGTAGAAAATCTTTACCTGATGATATAGCAGGTGGTCCTGGTGTTTCATGTCCTCACTGCGGAGGAGTACTGATATATAAAGAAAAATACTCTGTTGAGGAGGCAAAGTATAAAGGCTTAACTTATAGTGCACCTTTAAGAGTAGTTTTGGAATTGATAATTAATAAGATTGATGAAAAAACAGGTGAGATAGTACCTGATAGAATAACAAGACATAAAGTTTACTTTGGAGAAATACCTCTATTAACTAAGTATGCAAACTTTATTATCAATGGTAGTGAAAGAGTAGTAGTAAGCCAGCTTATAAGGTCTTCAGGTATTTTCTATGAAGCAAAAGAGGATAAAACTAAAGATATATTAACAAGGATTATTTATAAAGGAAGTGTAATTCCTGAAAAAGGTTCTAGACTTGAGTTTGAACATGCAACGAATGTTGAAATTTTCTATGCCAAAATTGACAGGAGAAAATTACTTGGAACTACTATTTTAAGGGCTTTTGGAGCAGACACAGCTTACAAAATATTAAAAGCTTTCTATGAAGATGTCCAAAGATATGAGGTTCGTGATGGTAAGGTTATAGACCCAGAAAAAGACGTAGAAGTATCGTTAGATGAGTTAGTCAATAAAGAGATATTTATTACGTATATATACAAAGATGAAGCTAAAGGAGAACTTAGACAGGAAAAATATGTAGAGCCTGAAAACCTAGAAAAATATTTACTGGATGATAGGATAACCATAGAGGAAATAGCAGTTATTGAACCTATTGTTGCAATGAAATCTCCTTATGGAAACATTATTATAGAAACATTAAAGAAAGACCAGCCTCAAATAAGGTCTTCGTTTACTTTTAGAGATGCGGCCTTAGTTGATATATATAGAAAGATGAGACCTACTGATACAGCCGTTATGGATCCTAAAGCGTTCCTCAGAAGAGCCAAAGAGCTGTTTAATCAGTTGTT
>JALSSG010000032.1 GCA_026984355.1 Hydrogenothermaceae bacterium | reverse complement strand
TGAGGATAAGCTCGTAGGCTTCTTTATCTGAAAGATTGGTAGCTTGCTCAGGAGTAATAATACCTTTTTCAATGGCTTTTTTCTTAACTTTTTCTACATCTATTCCTCTTCCATCATCTTCTATTAAGAGTATAATTCTGTCTCCTTCCTGATATGCTGCAAGTTTAATTGTTCCTGTTTCTGGTTTTCCTTTTTGTACCCTCTCTTCTGGTGGTTCTATACCATGGTCTATGGCATTTCTTACAAGGTGAATTAAAGGTTCTTCTATTTTGTCAAGTATAGACCTGTCTATTTCTGTTTCTTCTCCTTCAAGTTCCAGCTGAACTTTTTTGTTTAATTTTTTCGCAAGGTCTCTTACAATCCGTGGAAATTTACTGAATACTCTTTTAACAGGCTGCATTCTGAGTTTCATTACTGCATCTTGTAAATCGCTAACCGTTCTACTTAGACCTGTTATTGCTTCTAATATATCTTCTACCGCTTCTTCTGAGCGATTTCCATTTGTTAAGTTTGTATATGCTAGTCTTACAATTCTATTTCTATCTAAAACAAGTTCTCCTACTAAGTTCATAAGAGTTTCTACTCTATCTACATCTACTCTTATGACTTCTTCTTTTTTCTCTTTTTTATCTGGTTTGCTTTTTTGTGGTTTTGAACTATTTGAGTTTGTCTGGATTTTATCCTGTGTTTGCTGTGGTTTTGGTGGAGGTGCAGTTATGTTGGTACTTTCCTGCTCAGGTTCTTTTTTCTTGATAAAGTCTGATATATCTTTTCCTTCTTCTACTAACTTCTCTAATTTTTCTACTACAGATATATCTGGTCTTTCATCTGGTGGAAGAAGAATTATCTCTTCTAATATTTCTTCTAAGGATTTGCCTTTAAATTTAATAAAAAGTTCTTTTAAGTCTTTATCTAAACTTTCATCAAACTCTATTTCATCATTTGAAGAAACATTAATGTTATCTTGATTAGGCTGATTTATATTAGCTTCTCCATTTAGTACAGCTTCTAACTTTGTAAGAATAGGTTTTATTTCATCTAAATCTGGTATTTCTTCTGATTCTTTTAGACTTTCTATAGCAGATTTTAAATAATCTATTCCTTCAAATATTATATCCATCTTATCAGAATCTAAAACCATCTCATCATTTCTAAGTTTGTTAAATATGTCTTCTAATTTGTGAGCAAGTTCTACTATAGATTCCAGATTTAAAAAACCAGCTCCTCCTTTTAGGGTGTGCATACCTCTGAATATCTTGTTTAAAAGTTCTTTATCTGTTGGATTTTGTTCCAGTTCTATTAAATCCTGGTCTAAACTTTCAAGAATTTCTTCAGCTTCAACTAAAAACTCATTTAAAATTTCTCTCATATCATCTGTAAACTCTAACTTCATATTTCCCCTCCTTACAAACCAAATTCCCTTAATATGTCATCTACATCCTCTTGAGATACTTCTTTCTTCCATTCAATCTCTTTGAGTTTTTCTCTGATTTCTTCTTTCTCTTTTTCTGATTTTGTTGAATCATTTAAACCAAAGAGAAGAAGTATTTTTAAGATTTCTTTTTCTAAATCCTTCATGAAATTTGCTATTTTTAAAAGCCGCTGAGACAAAATATCCTGAAACTCTAATTTGGTTAAATCATTAAAAAGCGTGTTGTAAACTTCATCTATTAGTTTGCTGTTTTCTTCTAAAAGGACATCATTACCGTATATTTTTTTTAGGGTCTGGTTGTTTTCACTGATTTTTTTGAGTATAGAAAGGGCAGAGCTTATATCATTTATAATTTCAGAGGTGTATTTTTCACTTTCCTGTATTGATAATCTAATATGCTGGTCTACACTTTTGAAGCCATCTTTTTTAACATCTAAGTTTTCAAGCTCTTTTTTGTAGTTCTCAACTATGTTTATAAGCTCTTTTACTTCTTCTATTAAACTCATATACTTACCCCCTTACTGCTATTTGTTTTCTTTTTTCGTCTTTAAAGCCTAATACATTAATGCCGAAAACAAATTCGGGAAAAATAATTAAAGGTAAAAAATGAAAATAAAAACCAAACTTATACTTTCAGTTATCGTTGAAGTTTTAATGATTTTTATAATGACTGAGTACATTCACCATCTGCTAACAGAATATAAAGAGCTTCAATACAAAATTGAAAGATTAGAAGAGAAAAAACAAAATGCATTAAGAGAAAAAAATATTCAGATTTATACACAGATAGGTTTACAAGAGTCTAAAATAAAACAAAAAGCCAACTATCTAATAGAAAAAGCTTCAATACTTGTAGTTATCATTCCTCTTTTTAGTCTTGTTATTATTGGTATAGGAGGATATATAACCTATAGAAATATAGTAATTCCTATAAACAAAATGATAATAACAATGAGAAAAATTCAGGAAGGTGATTTAACAAGACAACTAAATCTAAACAAAAACGATGAACTTGGAATGTTAGCAAGTGAGTTTGACAAATTTGTAAGCTGGATTAAGTCTGTTTTTATAGAGTTAACAAAATTAACGTCAAATGTATCTACATATTCGGTAAAAACAGTTCTGGAACTAATCTTTACAAAAAATAAAAATAAACATATAGAAGATAGCTCATTGGAACTTTCTTTATCATCAGAGCTTTTAACTCACTCTGTAAACAACGTAAACATAGAAGTGGACAATATATACAAAAATGCAAAAAAAATGAATGAAGAAGCAAAAAAGGGAAATGAAACAGTAGATGAGTCTATACAAAGTGTTCAAGAACTTGCTGATGATGTTATTCAGTCTCAAAAAGAAATGGAAAGGTTCTTAGAAGACTCTGAAAAAATCAAAGAAGTTGTGGAAACTATAAAAAGTATTGCTGAACAGACAAATCTACTTGCGCTAAATGCATCTATAGAAGCAGCAAGAGCTGGAAAATATGGAAAAGGTTTTTCTGTTGTTGCTGAAGAAGTAGGAAACCTCGCTAACAAAACAGCTAAGGAAGTACAGCAGGTTAAAAATATAGTAGAAAATCTAACTAAAAGCATAAATAACCTTGCTAAAAATTTTGATATGCAAAAACAAAAAGCTATCACTGTTAAGAAAGATATTAACTCTTCTAAAGAAGCTTTTCATAAGATAAAATCTATGAGTGAAAAACTATTTGAATCATCACAGGTTATAAATACACTTATTAATGAACAGCTTGGCGTTTTAGATATAGTAAAGAATAACGTTATCTCTATAGAAGAGAAGATAAAAGATTTTGGAAATATCTTTTCTCATCTTGCACAGGAAATAATGACTCAAAGAAAAGCTATAAATTCTGTAGAAGAAAACCTATCAAAATTTAAATTAGGAAGCAATTTATTTGTATTTGACCTAAAGTTTAAGATATTTCAGTGGATTGGACAGGTTCTATCAGAAGGCAGATACTTTGAACCAGAAGAGTTAAATCAACTTATCAATATGTGTAGTATATCTCAAAAACAAGATATTGAATTTTTATTAGAAAATCTCAAAACCAGTCTTAGAAATTTAACTACAGAGAAAAATCAAAAACAAGAGCTATTTAAAAAGCTTATAGATGATATAAAACAGATTACAGAATTCTTAGACCATATACAAAAACAAAGGATTTAAACCATGAAAGAAAACAAAAGATATTCTGGATATTTAAAATTAGACCTGCAATGTAAGGAAAGCAAAAATATAGAATTTAAACTCTTCTTTAGTGCAGTTATAACTGATATTGACAATAATACCATAACTATAGACATGTTAAACCCTTTAGAAATAGAAAAACTCTTAAAGAAAGAAAAAAATTTTTATTTGTTCATACCTGAAGAGAAGATTGTAAATCAGTTTAATATAATAAGGCTACAAAACAAAATCTGTGGTGAATTAACAAACTCCTTTGAAGAAAAAAGAAGAGTTTTTAGACTTCCTGTATGTGATACAGACTTTTATATAGATAATAAAAAAGCATCACTCATAAATATGAGTGTTTCTGGAATTTCCTTTGAGTTTGAAAATCCATTAGATAACATAATCACTTTAAAAAGCAGTGATGGAAAAGCCATAAAAACAAAAATCATTGATATAAAAGAAAAAAATAATCTCTACATACACAGAGGAAAAATATTAGAAGCTAACTTTAACATATCACAATTTTTATCCGAAGAGTATCTAAGTATATGCAAAAGGTTATTAAAAGATAACTAAGGAGAAAAAATGCCTGAGAATACACAGGATAAAATATCCTCACCAAAAAAGGCAGCTATTTTGTTATCTGCACTACCAGAAGATAGAGCATCAGAAATATTTAAACATCTAAAAGACCATGAAATAGAAAAGCTAATAAAGGTAATTATCTCATTAGAGCCTCCTCCAAAAGAAGTAGTAAAATCAGTATTAGAAGAAGCATTTGAGCAACTTAAAGAAATTTCACCTGTAAAATTAGCACCAGATAAACTAAGGAAGATATTAGAAAGCTCACTACCACCAGAAAAACTTCAAAAACTACTTGAAGAAACATTTGTAACAGAAGAAGGAAAAGCTATTTTTAGAGAGCTTGAAAAAATGGACCCTAAAGTTGTGGCAAGTATACTTCAAAATGAACATCCACAGGTTATAGCTATGGTACTATCACAGTTAAATCCTATGAAAGCAGCAGATATTATTCAATTTCTACCAAAAAGGCTTGGAGTAACTAACGTACAGGAAGAGGTTATAAAGAGAATAGCCACTTTAGAAAAAATACCTACTCAGATGCTAAAAGTAGTAGCAAACACTCTGGAAGAAGAACTTCTTACACTTGGAGCAGGTAAAGGTGAAACTCTAAGCGGTATAGATATCGCAGCAGAAATAGTAAACGCTTTACCAAAAGATATGCAAGTAGAAATATTAGAAGAAATCAGAAAAGAAGACAAAGTATTGGCTGACACTATAGAAGAAAAAATGTTTAAATTTGAAGACATTGTTAAGCTTGATAACAGAGCTATTATTGAAATTCTTAAAAATGTTGATAAAAATGAT
>JALSSG010000031.1 GCA_026984355.1 Hydrogenothermaceae bacterium | reverse complement strand
CCTTTGCTGTAAATACTGGTTTATTAAAACTTTTTGCTTTTTCTATAACTGATTTTGATTTTTCTTTGTCTAATATGTTTAGTTTTGTTATAACAAAACAGTCAGCATATATATAAAAGCTTGCTGGTTCTCTTAGTCTACCAAGAGGTAGTAGTTTATCTTCCCAGAAAGGTCTGGTTGCATCTATAGTAAGAATATCAATGTTTCTATAAAGCTGATAATGTTGAAACCCATCATCAAGTATGAATATGTCTGGTTTTATTTTGTTTAATGCTTTTAGACCTGCTTTATACCTATCTTTAAACACGGCTACAGGTATGTTATGCTTTAACATTATATAGGGTTCATCTCCAATATCTTCATATGAAGTATTTTTATAATCTGTAGCTATTATTAGTTTGTCTGATTTTCTTTTATAGCCTCTTGTTAGTACGCATACTTTTAGTCCTTTTTTCTGTAGTTCTTTAGCTGTAAATATAGTTATGGGAGTTTTCCCTGTACCGCCTGTAGAGAGATTTCCTATAGATATTACTGGTACTGGTAGTTTCTTTTGCGGTATAAGGCCATTTTCATATATAAATCTTCTTATTGTAGCTAAAAAACCGTAAATTTTAGATAAAATCCATAAAATGATTTTCATTTTTGATAGTAAAGCCTTATAAGATTTAGGGCATATTGAGAAACTTTTATTCTTACATCGTTTCTTTCACCTTTAAAGATTACTTTATGTACTTCTATTTTATCTTCTGTACAAAAACCTATGTAATGAAGTCCAAGAGGTTTTTCTTTGGTAGCTCCTGTAGGTCCTGCTATACCTGTATCACTTAAACAAAAGTCTGCATTTATTAATGCTCTTAAACCCTCTACCATTTGCTTTGCTACCACTTCACTTACAGCACCATGTTTTTTTAAATCGTTTCCGTTTACCTTTAGAAGATTAATTTTTACCTGATTTGAGTAAGCGGTAATTCCTCCTAAAACATACTGTGAAGACCCTGGGACGTTAACAAGTCTTGATACTATTAAACCACCTGTTGAAGATTCAGCAGTAGCTATAGTCTTCCTGTATTTCTTCAATAGGTTTCCTACAACTTCTTCCATTTCTATGTTATCTTCTGCGTATATGTATGTATTTAGTCTTTCTCTTATGATTTGAATTTTTTTTATTAAGCTTTCCTGATTTTTATCTTTTATAAAAATATCAACTCCTTTTGGAGAAGGGTTTAGATGTATATTTTTTATATCTGATAGGATATTATCTATTTCTATTTCTGATAAGCCAAAGGTTCTAAAAAGATGTATATTTTTATGTACATTTGTTAACTGTAATTTTTCAAAAACTATAGGAAGCATAGCTTTTAGTTCTGAAGGAACGCCAGGTAGTCCTATGATTACTTTATTTTCTAGTACTTTTAAAAATCCTAATGCTTTGCCAACAGGGTTTTCTATTTTTGCTGAACCATAGGGTATTTTAGCAAGTTTTTTTAGGCTGTCTGTAATTTCTTTTCCTGTTTGTTTTGCTTCATTTTTTAGTTTTTCTAACCATTCTTTATCGTATATAAACTGAACGCCTATAGCTTCCTGTACAGCTTCTCTGGTAATATCGTCAGATGTTGCTCCCATTCCACCTGTAATAAAAACTATATCCGATTTATCAAGGGCAAACCTTACAGCCTGTTCTATACGATAAATATCATCTGGCACTATTAATATGCCGTTAATGTCTATATCTCTTTTTAGAGATTCTTGGGCTATGTACAGACTGTTTCTTTCTGGTTTTATACCGTCGACAAACTCTGAACCTGTAATAACAATAAATCCGTTCATATTTATTCCTTTACTGAATTAATAATCAGTTTTACTCCTTTTTCACCAGGTTTTATTACTATAGCTGGAGATTCGCAGTCTCCTTTTTGTGCCATTGGAGAGCCAGATTTTGATATCCTCGCCATAAGTATCATATTTCCTTCAAAAAATTCTTCTACTCTTGTTTCCATCAAAACATCTGAAGGAAGTATTTTAAATTCTTTTGGAAATTCAAATTTTGAGTACTTTTTAACAGCCAGAGGTTGAGGACTTGCTCCTTTTCTAAGTATTATAAAAAGTGTTCCTGTTGAGCATTTGTCCTTTATTTTTGGGTCTATATCTATAACACCTGTGATTTTATATTTATCTATCAAATATGCCTCCGGTGGAAGTTCCTGACATGAAATGGAAAAAATTAAAAAAAAGGAAAAAAGAAAAAAGTATCTAAATAAATTCATATAATCCTCCTGATGTTATAGCTCTATTGATTTTTGTTTTATTTTTTCTAAGGCTCTGTTTTTAAATTCTTCTATTGTCATTAATCCTAAGTTTCCTTTTTTCTTAGTTCTTACTGAAACTGTATTAGTTTGCCATTCTTTATCTCCAACTATAAGCATATAAGGTATTTTTTGAAGTTCTGCATCTCTTATTTTTTTGTTCATTCTTTCATTTCTTTCATCTACTTCTACTCTAAGACCAGCTTCTTTTAGTTTTGCTTCTACATCTTTTGCATATTGATTATGAACTTCTGCTATTGGAATAATTCTTGCCTGTACAGGAGCAAGCCATAAAGGTAATAATCCTGCATAGTGTTCAATAAGAACACCTATAAATCTTTCTATAGACCCAAAGATAGCTCTATGTATCATATATGGTCTATGTTTTTTATTGTCCTCACCTATATAATACATATCAAATCTTTCAGGAAGATTAAAATCAAACTGTATAGTTGAACACTGCCATAATCTTCCAATAGCATCTTTGATTTTTACATCAATCTTTGGACCGTAGAAAGCTCCACCTCCTTCATCTACTTCGTATTCAAGACCTGTACTTTCTATAGCTTTCCTTAGAGAATCAGTTGCTATCTCCCACATCCTTTCATCACCAACATATTTTTCTGGTTTTGTGGATAGATATATTTTGAAATCGTCAAATCCAAAAGCTCTTAAAGTGTCAAGTGCAAGATGTAGTACTTCTCTAATCTCATCTTCTACCTGGTCTTCTCTACAGATTATATGAGCATCGTCCTGTGTAAATCCTCTAACTCTCATAAGTCCATGTAAAACACCACTTCTCTCATATCTATAAACTGTTCCAAGTTCAGCAAGTTTGAGTGGAAGTTCTCTATAGCTTCTATGTCTTGTTTTATAAATTTCTACGTGAAATGGACAGTTCATAGGTTTTACAAAATAACCTTCTTCCTCTATCTGCATTTCTGGAAACATATTTTCTCTATAAAAATCAACGTGTCCACTAATCTGCCAAAGCTTTTCTTTGCCTACGTGTGGAGTATAAACAAGCTGGTATCCTCTTTTTAAATGTTCTTCTTTCCAGTAGTCTTCTATCTCTTTTCTAATGATTGCTCCTTTAGGAAGCCATAGAGCAAGCCCACCACCAACATCCTCATCAATGATAAACAGTTCAAGCTCCTTTCCTATTTTTCTATGGTCTCTTTTTTTAGCTTCTTCTAGCATATTCAAGTATTTTTTTAACTCTTTTTCTGTCCAGAAAGCTACACCGTATATTCTTTGAAGCATAGGATTTCCTTCTTTTCCTTTCCAGTATGCTCCTGCTACAGATATAAGCTTGAAAGCAAAAGGAGCTGTTCCTGTTGCTGGTAAATGGGGACCTCTACATAAATCTACAAAATCTCCTTGTTTATATATAGATATTGGTTCATTTTCTGGTATTAAATGTCTGATTATATCTAACTTATATATTTCTTTTTTCTCTTCAAAAAACTGTAGAGCTTCTTCCCTTGGAAGTTCTTCTCTTACAATTTCATAGTTTTTTTGGATAATCTCTTTCATTTTTTCTTCTATAACTGGTAAATCTTCTTCTGTTATCCTTTTTCCTTCTACCTCTACATCATAATAAAAACCGTGTTCTGTAGTAGGTCCTACTCCTAAGTGTACATTCTTATCTCCATAAAGTTCTTTTAATGCCTGTGCCATAATATGAGCTAGGCTATGTCTTAATATTTCAAGACTTTCTGGGTCTTTTTTTGTTATTAGTTTTAAGTTTCCATCTTTTTTTATTGGTGTATGAAAATCAATAATAGTTCCATTTAATTTTCCACCTACTATATCTTTTTCCTGTTTTTGTATTTTTTTGCTTTCTGATTTTAAAGCTTTTATTATTTCTTTAAGAGTAATTCCCTCTTCAAATTCGTATTCTCCAATACCTTCTATATTTAATCTAACCATTTTCCTCCTCTTTTGTGTTTGGTAATTAAAATTATTATAAGATAGTTCATAGATTTAGTTTGCTCAAACTTTTATATAATATTTTTAAACTTAAAGTTTAGGAGAAAAGATATGCCATATGTAAATGTAAAAGTTGCAGGAAGTTTATCAAAGGAACAAAAACAGCAAATTGTTGCAGGAATAACCAAAGTTCTCCAGGATGTAGCAGGAAAATCACCTGAATCAACCTATGTTGTTATAGAAGAAATTAACAGAGATAACTGGGGAAAAGGTGGAAAATTACTTTCAGACAAAAAGTGAGAAAAAATGCCAAAACTAAAACAGATTCAAGAAAAAATAAAAAAAGAGGGTTTAGACAGCTTCTTTTTCACAAGCAAAGCTAATGTATTTTATATGACATATTTTTCTTCTACTAATGCATATGTGATTTTAAAACCAGATAAGAAATACTTTATAACAGACGCAAGGTACTATCATGGGGCTAAAAGTAAGCTCAAAGACTGGGAAGTTATAGAGCTTGGCTCTGGTCAGAAAAAGGGAATAGACCATTTAAGAGAACTATTAAATGAGCTTGGTGGAAAGAATGTAGGCTTTGAAAAGGATAAAGTAACAATATCTTTTTATGAGAGGCTAATAAATAAAGATGGAAAAGAAAAGCTTAACGTATCTTTAATTGGTTATGAAGGTTTTTTAAATGATATAAGAATGACTAAAACAGAAGATGAGATTAATATTATACAGCAAGCTGTAGAAAAGATAGACAATGTTTTTAGCTATTTACTGC
>JALSSG010000030.1 GCA_026984355.1 Hydrogenothermaceae bacterium | reverse complement strand
ATAGGTCTCTTATTATCTGTTCATGTAAAGCATCAACTTTATCATCTCTTTTTATTACATCTCTTGCAAGCTCTGTATCAAGTTCTGATAAAGCTTTTATAGAATCTCTAAGCATAGAAAGAGTTATCTCTGTCATAATTGGGAGGTCTACATACTCTTTTAATTTTGGTTTGGTTATGATATGTTCTGCTTGTTCTTTTATATTCTCAGCATGGTCTCCAATTCTCTCTAAATCTCTATTTACAAATAAATCCATTATTAATATTCTTAGGTACTTAGCTTCAGGTTGAAACCTTGCTATAGTAGTGATTATAAGACTTTCATTTTCTACTTCCATCTGATCTATTTTATCTTCTAATTCCTCTACTACTTTTAAAGGCTCTGGATTATGCTCTATTATAGATTTTACGGCATTTTCTATTGCTGTTTCTGCCATTTTTGCCATTTCAAGTAATCTATCTCTTATCTCTTCAAGCCTTGGTTTTATAAGCATTACCGCCTCCTTGAATTAATCGAATAATCTTTAAATATGCTTTATTTATCCAAATTTTCCAGTTATATAATCTTCTGTAAGTTTCTTCTTTGGAGAAGTAAAAATAATATCTGTTTTATCAAATTCAATTAATTCTCCTAAATACATAAATGCTGTGTAATCAGAGACTCTTGCCGCCTGTTGCATATTATGGGTAACAATTAAAATCGTCACATTCTTTTTTAGCTCAACTACAAGCTCCTCAATTTTAGCTGTAGAAATTGGGTCTAAAGCTGACGTTGGTTCATCAAAAAGCAAAACCTCTGGTTCTACAGCTAAAGCTCTTGCTATTACAAGCCTTTGCTGTTGTCCACCAGATAAACCTGTAGCAGGCTGATTTAATCTATCCTTAACTTCATCCCATAAAGCTGCCTGTTTTAAAGCTTTTTCTACTCTTTTTTCTAATTCTGCTCTGTCATTTATCCCTCTAAGCTTTAAACCATAAGCAACATTATCAAAAATAGACATAGGAAAAGGAGTAGGTTTTTGGAAAACCATACCTACTTTTGTTCTTAATTTTATAAGGTCATAATCTTTATCAAGTATATTTTCATTATCAAGTAAAATTTTTCCTTCGTATCTATTTCCTGGATATAAATCATGCATTCTATTAAAACATCTAAGAAGAGTTGTTTTTCCACATCCAGATGGACCTATAAGAGCTGTAACTTTATTTTCATATATAGACATATTTATATCTTTTAAAGCTGGATTTTCTGATTTGGCGTACCAGAAATAGAGATGTTCTACTTTAATCTTTTCTACATCTTTCATAAAGAAGAAAACCTCCTACTATTTCAGATTACTTTTTGTATTTTATACCTACAATAGTTCTCGTTATTATAGTTATAGCAAGAATAAATAAAGTTATAACTAAAGAGGCTGCCCAGGCTTTTACATGCCAGTCTTCATAAGGTCCCATTGCATAATTAAATATAGTAACAGTCAAAGACGCAATAGGTTCATTCATATTTGTGGTGAAATAAGAGTTATTAAATGAGGTAAATAAAAGTGGAGCTGTTTCCCCTGCCACTCTAGCAATAGAAAGAATTACACCTGTTAAAATTCCTGTGATAGAAGCCCTAACAACCACATCTTTTATTACATTGTAATATGATGCTCCAAGAGCAAATGCCGCTTCCCTTAAAGTCCATGGAACTAAAGATAGCATATCCTCAGTGGTTCTTAAAACAACAGGTATCATAATAAATGCTAAAGATACTGCACCTGCCCAACCATTAAATCCCTGAATTTTATCTACCAATTTTTGTGAAAGAAACAAAAATACAACCACACCAAACAAAACAGTAATAAGGGCAACTAATAACCTAACAAATTTACCTGCACCAGCAGATTTCACAGGGAAAACTAACTTAAAAATAAAAGACAGTAATCCACCAAATATTACAGAAATAATTGCAGATAAAAAACCTACAGCTACCAGTCCACCCCAGTTTATATATCCAACAGGTTTTACCAAAATAGCATAAATAAATGTACCTACAACAATAGATGGAACACTAACCATAATATCAGAAAGAATACTTATAGTCCTTGCATACTTTGTACCTCTAGCATATTCAGCAATAAAAATACCTGCCAAAAGCCCAATAGGAACACCTATTATAGTTGCATAAAAAACAATTAAAAGTTGTCCAACAAAAGCATTTCTTAATCCGCCACCAGGAATTCCCGGTGGAGCTGGGTCTTCTAAAAAAAGCTCTAAATTCAGTCCTTCTAAACCATGTCTTAAAACATCCCATAATATAAATCCAAGCCAGAACAAACCTAAAAAAGCTGCAGTAGTAGATAAAAAAAGGGCTGTATAGCTTTTTATCTTTCTTTTTTTTACATAAGAAGGGTTATATATCATCTTGTATAACCCCTTTCAGCTTTTAATAAGAAAAATTTTGCTATAGCAAGAATAATAAAACTTAAAGTAAATAAGATAAGAGCAAGATAAAACAAAGAAGATAGATATATATCTGTATCAGCTTCTGTAAACTCATTTGCAAGAGTAACAGTGATAGTAGCAGCAGCCTCAAATAAAGAAAGAGTTATCTGGTGGTTGTTTCCTAAAACAAAAGCAACAGCCATTGTTTCTCCTAATGCTCTTCCCAGAGCCAAAACTATTCCACCATAAATACCAAGTTTTGCATAAGGTATCATAATATCTTTTACAACTTCCCACTTAGTAGCACCTAAAGCATAAGCAGATTCTTTCATAATGTCTGGAGTAAGATTTAAAGCATCTCTTGCTACACTTGTAATAAAAGGAGTAATCATAATACTCAAAACCACACTGGCTGTAAAAAGGTCTATTCCTTGAGGAGTTCCCTGAAAGAGAAGTCCTATTAAAGGAATTTTTCCTAAAGTTTTCTGTAAAAAAGGTTCTATATAATTTGCCATAATAGGAGCGAGAGTAAACAATCCCCACATACCATAAATGATACTTGGAATAGCTGCAAGCATCTCTACCGCTATACCGATAGGAGTTTTTAATATATGAGGTGATATCTCTGTTAAAAAAATAGCAATACCAATAGAAACAGGAATAGCAAAAAGCAAAGATAATATAGTAGTAACAAGAGTCCCATATAAACTTGCTGCTGCTCCAAATACCTCTTTTACTGGGTCCCATTCAGCACTAAATATAAAATTAAGAAGACCAAAACGATGCATCGCTAAAGAAGATTCATCATAAAGAACGTAAGCTGTAGCAATAATTAATGAAAACACAATAAAAGATGCAGAAAAAGAAATAAAAGCAAAAATCAAATCAGATATGGGATATCTTTTCAAAAACTTTTCCATCTATCCCTCAAAAAAATACCTTTAATTAAAGGTAATTATACCAGAGTATAAGCAGTCAAATTTTAAAATAAATTAACAAAAATCTGTTATTATAAAAAATCAATATTATCTAAATAAAGGGTTTATAAAGCAATGAGAGATAAAATACTGAATATGTTTAGATTACAGGAAGATTTAAACAAAAAGATAAACCCTGACTGGAGAAAAGTTAGAACAAAAGAAGATTTTTCAAGAGCTACATGGATAGAATGCGCAGAGCTTATTGACAGTCTACCATGGAAATGGTGGAAAAAAATGAAAGCTAACCTTGATAATGTAAAAATAGAAATTGTAGACATATATCATTTTATAATGTCCTATACTTTACTTGATGTTAAAGCACCTGAAGAAGTTTTGGAACATGAAGATGTAGAAATGTTTATAAAAGGTTATTTAGAAGATTTTAAGAATATAGATATAGATGGAGAATATATAAATCACTACCTTGCTGAAAATGAGTATTACAAGAAACTTATATTCTTAACAGAAAGAATCGCTGAAAGTTTTCTTAAATATAATTCATATTCTGGGAATTTTTTCTTTGGTCTTCTTTTAAAGAATGTGATGGATTTTAATCAGTTTTACCTTTTATATATGGGAAAAAACATTCTAAACCATATAAGACAGGAAATGGGATACAACACTGGAGAATATAAGAAAAACATAAATGGTCTTGAAGATAATGAATATTTATTACAAATTGTAAAAAATGTAGACAATGAAAAAGTTCTTGAAAAGAAAATAAGAGAAGAATTCAAAAAACTTCAAAAGGAGGGGTGATTATGGACCCATATGGATTTTTTATAAGTCAAATTTTCTGGCTTATTTTTCTACTTCTTTTAATAATGCCTATGATAAAGGCACAAACATTAGAATGGAGTAGAGAAAGACTCATAAAGGCTATAGAAGAAAAAAGGAAATCAAGAGTTATCACAATGATACATAGACAAGAAACTCGTTCTTTCCTTGGATTTTTCATGATGAGGTTTATAACAATAGAAGATTCAGAACAGGTTCTAAGAGCTATAAGACTAACACCAGATGATATGCCAATAGACTTTATAATACATACTCCCGGTGGTTTAGCTCTTGCTGCTACACAGATAGCAAATGCTCTTGCCGACCATAAAGCTGAAGTTAGAGTAATAGTCCCTCACTATGCAATGTCTGGAGGAACATTAATAGCATTGGCCGCTGATGAAATTATAATGGATCCATACGCAGTTCTTGGACCTGTAGACCCTCAATTAGGACAGGAACCTGCAGCATCAATAGTAAAAATTGAAGAAAAAAAAGAACCTAAAGATATAGATGACCAGTATTTAGTTAAAATAGATATGAGTAAAAAAGCTCTTAAACAGATGTATGATACTGTAAAAAATTTACTCACGAAAAAAGGTTATGATGAAGAAAAAGCTTCAAAAATAGCTCAAGAACTTTCCCAAGGAAAATGGACACATGATTACCCACTAACAGTTGATTACTTAAAGGAGTTAGGTTTAAAAGTTTCTACTGATGTTCCAAAAGAAGTTTATGCTCTTATGGACTTATATCCACAGCCAGCAGGAACTCCATCTGTTCAATACATACCTGTTCCTTATCAAAGACCAGGAAGTGGTAATTCTGGCTCAGCTAATGCAAAAT
>JALSSG010000029.1 GCA_026984355.1 Hydrogenothermaceae bacterium | reverse complement strand
TTTTTCATCTGGAACTGGTTCATAAAAATGAACAATATCATAAGCTACATAACCTACAAGCCCACCCCAAAATGGAGGCAAATCTGGTAGGTTCACAGGTTTAAATTGTTTTAAAAAATTTTTCAGTTTCTCAAGTGGGTCATCTGTACTTTCTATCTTTATTTTTCCTTTATCATAAATCTCAGCAAAATTTCCTTTAGTTCTTATATATACAGGTTGTGAAGAGCCGATAAATGAGTATCTTCCTATATTCTCGCCTTTCTCTACACTTTCAAGTAAGTAGTTAAACCTCTCTGGTGATGATATCTTTGAAAAAACTGATAAAGGTGTATCTACATCTGCTAGGATTTCTTTATATACAGGGATAACATTAAAATCTTTAGCTAATTTTTCAAATTCGTCAAAAGATAAACTAAATTCCATTTAGAACCTTAAAGTGTTTTTGAACAATATTGTATCACACAAAAATAAAAACTCCCGCCTATATAAGGCGGGATTGGGAGGAAGCCTGAAGGATTATTTCACTTCAATTTTGACTTCATGCTCCTGAGTTGTTTTTGGAAGAACAAGTTTTAAAACACCATCTTTAAACTCTGCTTTTGCCTCTTCTGCTTTAACTTCTACTGGTAAAGGTATAACTCTTTCAAATGTTCCATAAAATCTTTCTTTTCTATAATACTGTTCATCTTTTTTCTCTTCTTCTTTTTTAACTTCTCCTCTTATAACAACTGCGTTATCTTTTATCTTTACTTCTATATCTTCTTTTTTAGCCCCAGGAATCTCTGCTTCAATGATTAGATTGTTTCCATCTTCATAAACATCAACTCTTGGAGCCCATGTTACAATCTCTGCACTTTCTCTTGTAGTTGGAATAAATTCAGAAAACAATTTGTTTAATTCATTTTCAATTCTTGCTAATTCTCTAAATGGATTCCATACAGCTCTTGTTGGTACTTCTCTTCTTTCCATTGCTCTCACCCTCCTTTAGTAAAATTTTTATATAAAATATTATAATACTATACTCAAATTTTTCAATAGTATATATGCTTTTTTCTATAACTTCACATTAAAGTTGATTAAACAGAAAATCAACACATTTTGTAAGATAATATAACCTTATATAGCCAAATTAATAAAAAGGAAAATTAGATGGATACATTTTTGAATTTTCTAAAAGTAGAATCTAAGGAAATTCTTGAAAGAAGCCTTCTTAATAAAATGTTTTATGGAGATGTTTTTAATAAATACAGGCCAGATGAAGAGGAAAATAACATTATCTTAGAGTGGTTTGATGACGGAAATGAAATTTTTGAGAAGTTAGACCTTTATGAGAATATATCTGACACATTATCTAGAATAGATAGATTAAAAGCAAAAGGGAAATATGAACATATTCATGATAGCTATTTTCACCTTATAAAATCTCTTCATAATCTTGGCGATAACAAAGCGTTAGAATACTCTATAGCAGAATTTTTAATGTATGTTGATAGCATCAAAAGAACAGCTAAACTTTCTTATCTGGAAAAAAGAATTTCTGAACTTTTTGCATCTTTATATTTAACTTTTGAAAATAATAGCTATAAAAAGGAAAAATTACTAAGTAGCTATACTGAATTTTTAGCACAATCTAAAAACATAGATATAAGCTCTACATATACAATTCTTTCTATAGAATACCAAAATGAAAATAAGCCTGATGAATATTTCAAAATTATAGAGATTATTTCTAATAAAATAAAAAGGCAAGATATTGAAATTCTTGATAAAATACAACTTGAAAACATTATGATAATGGCTACTGAAGAGAATTTGATAGAAGAAGCTCATAATATAGCTGAAAAACTGTATGAAGACTATGGATATAGTCCAAATATAGAATTTGTAAGAATTCGGAAGATTATTAATGAGTATATAGAAAATAGAATATCTAAAGAAGAGGCTGAAAAAAGAGTAAATGATGTTTTAGAGTTTATTAAAAATTATTCCTCTAATCTATCTGATGAGGAAAATAGATATATCTATTTTCTTGCAAAACTTGAGCTTATAAAAACATTTGGTGAAGATGAAAAGATTCCTATCTTAATACAGGAAATTGAAAAATCTTTAAAAAAGAATAATGTTGAATGTGAACTTTGTATGATTATACTTCTTGAGTGTTATGTTCTTACAAATGATGTAGAAAAGTTTAAAGAAACGTATAAAAAAGTAAAAAATTCTGAAAAACTGTCCCAACACAAAGATATTATGGATTTTATTGATTTTCTCAATGATGAGATTTCATAAGTAGATAGCATTTAGGTTGGCTTTTGCTTTTAGCATTGTTTCTTCATATTCTTTTTCTGGATTTGAATCTGCTACAATTCCACTTCCAACAAAAATAACAGCTTTATCTTTCTGAAATAAAATCTGACGTATAGCTACGCTCATAGTAAAGTCCAAATCAGGACTGATTAAAAATGTTGCTCCACAATATACAGAACGTTTGTATTCTTCAAGTTGAGCTATTATTTCCATGGCTCTTTTTTTAGGTGCTCCTGTTACAGAACCTGGTGGAAATGTAGCGTTTATAATATCTTTTAAAGATATTCCTTCTTTTAAACTACTACTTATTATGGAACTCATTTGAAATAAAGATGAGTATTTCTCTATATGAAAAAGTTTTTTAACTTTTACAGAACCTATTTTTGATATTCTTCCTAAATCGTTTCTCATAAGGTCTGTTATCATTAAATTCTCTGCTTTTTCCTTTTTGCTACTTAAAAGTTCCTTATAAAGATACAAATCCTCTTTTTCTGTTTTTCCTCTTGGTCTTGTCCCTTTTATAGGCTTTGTAGTTATCAGATTGCTTTTCTTTCTTAAGAAAAGCTCCATAGAACCAGATATTAAAGAGAAATCTTTTTCTTTTATAAGCATAAGATATGGTGCAGGCTGAATTTTTATTAAATTTTGAAAAATACTTTCCTTATGAAAATAGCCTCTTAAAACTAATGGTAAAGATAGATTAATCTGATATATATCTCCTTTTTCTATGTAATTTTTTGCTTCTTTTATAGCTCTTATAAAGCTATTTTTTGATACAGGCATCTGGGTAGTTATTATTTTTGATTTTATAGTAAAGCCAAAAGAGAAAGAAACTAGTTTTCTAAAAAAAACCACATAAATATCAGGTAAGTCTATCAGTTTCTTATTTTGATTTCTTATATTTTGTAGTTTCTCTCCATACTCATACGATATAAATCCTGCAGCATATAAACGAGACTCTTTTAGGATTTTTTCTATCAGGATAAACGGATTTTTTATATGAAATTTTTTATCATTAAGATAAAGAGTACTGTTTTTATAGATTAGTTTATATACAGGATTTGATATTTTAAAAGTCCCTTTTTTGTTAAGAAAGCCTTCTTCGGTGGAAAAGAAATATATCATTCAAAATTTTCTTCTTCTTTTCGACTGTATATATAGTTAAAATAGCTGTAAAGTAAAAATATTTCTATTGTTATATTTGTAAGATTTATACTGCTTGATAATATATGTAACTTTGAGAACTTGTTTTTTACCTGTTTTGCTTCTTCATATTTTTTCTTATCTATCAGAAAATAGTATCTACTGTTTAAAGTTTGCCCAATAGGTAATATAGCTTTGTGAAGAGCCATAAAAGATATTATCAAGATAGAAAGCATAATAATAAACCACTTTAGTTTTTTTATTATAAATTTATCCTTAATAGATAAAACTGCTATAAGGGTGTATATAACAAGTCCCAAAATCCATCCAGAAGCAAAGTATATTGGAAAAATAACATTTGTTATCTCTGCTGCTAGTCTTGTCTCAAAATGAGAAAAAATAGCTGGAGCAACCAAAAATGTAAAAAATATACTTGCTCCAGTTATATAACCAAGTAATACAAAGATAAAAAAGTGTATATATTTATTCAACTAATTCTAACCTGCTAAAGAAAAATGGTATTTCATAATCTGCAGACTCTTTAGAATCAGAACCGTGTACAGCATTTTCACCTATATTTGTACCATAAAGTTTCCTTATAGTTCCTTCTGCAGCTTCTTCTGGGTTTGTAGCTCCCATTATTTCTCTAATTCTAGAAATAGCATTTTCTCCTTCCCATACCATAGCTACAATAGGTCCAGAAGACATAAAATCAGTAAGTTCATCATAAAAAGGTCTGTCTTTATGGACAATATAAAACTGTTTTGCCTGTTCTTTAGTAAGTTTTAATTTTTTTAAACCTACTAATTTAAAACCTTGTTTTTGAACTAAAGCTATAATTTCTCCTTCTACATTCTTTCTAACTGCATCTGGTTTTATTAGCATAAGTGTTCTTTCTACAGCCATTAAATCCTCCTTGTAGTATTTTTAGAATATTATTATACTTGAAAAAACATTAGAATTTTAAATTAATAGAAATAAATTTTTCAGATGAGAAATTTTGGAAATATTGGTTCTTATGCTGAATACTGGACAGTAAAAAATTTTAGTGGCAAAAATGTTATTTTTCTGACAGACACAGAAAAAAGAGCTAAAGAAGCTTTAAATGATTTAAATGCATATAAAAACTTTTTTAAAAAAGATATAAAAATCTTAGAGTTTCCATCTTCTCAAAATATATTAGATTTAGAATCTCAGATAAAAAGAAACTATGCTATCTATAATTTTATTAAAAATAAAAACTGCATCTTAGTTCTATCTAAAGATGCACTTAGTGTAAAAACAAGAAAAGAAAAAGATTTTCTAAAATCTATAATAACTATCAAAGAAAAAGTAGAAATTGAAAGAGATTTTTTAATAAAAAGGTTATTTGAGCTTGGATATATAAAAGAAGATTATATAGAGAACGAAGGTGAATTTAGCATCAAAGGAAATTACTTATCTGTATATGTTCCTTTTATTGGTATAGTCGATATAGACTTTTTTGGTGATATTGTAGAAAATTTATTTCTAAGGTCAAAGTTTGAAACAAAAAAGAAAATAGATGAGATTGATGTATATCCTCTTTACGACCTACCATTAAAAGAAAGCGATA
>JALSSG010000028.1 GCA_026984355.1 Hydrogenothermaceae bacterium | reverse complement strand
AGATACAGGGAGCTAACTTCAAAGAAATTCCTTTAGAATGCGATTTTTCAAGGAATTTAGATAATCTAATAAAAAACATAACTAGCAAAACAAAGGTTATCTTTATAGATAATCCATGTAATCCAACAGGCTTTGCAAATAAAAAAGAAGAATTTGACGAATTTATAAAAAACATTCCAGATGATATACTTCTTGTATTAGATGAAGCGTACTTTGAGTATGCAAAAGAACATAATGTTCCAGATGGTTTAAATTATATACATCCATTAAATCCCAAAATACCACAAAAAAATATAATAGTACTTAGAACATTTTCTAAAGTTTATGGACTTGCAGGACTAAGAATAGGATATGGTATAGCAAAAAGAGAGATAATAAATGTTCTGGAAAAAGTAAGACAGCCCTTTAATACAAATTATCTTGCTCAAATTGGAGCAGTTGAAGCACTAAAAGACCAGAAATTTGTAGAATATTCAGTAAAAGAAAACGAAAAAGGAAAAAAACAGTTATATGAAGGGTTTGAGAAATTAGGAATAAAATTTATTCCTACCTATGGAAATTTTATTATGTTTTATTTAGAAAATAGTAAAGAAGTTTATGAAAAGTTGCTTGAAAAAGGAATAATAATAAGACCAGCATTTGGATTTGAAAACTGGTTAAGAGTTTCAATAGGAACAGATTATGAAAATAAAAAATTTTTAAATGCATTAAAGCAAATAATAGAAAGATGTTAAATCTAAAAGATAAAGTTGTTCTTATTACAGGCTCAAGTATAGGGATAGGAAGGTACACAGCCTATGAATTTGCCAAAGAGAAAGCTATTGTTATAATTACTTACTACAAAGATAAAGAAGAAGCTGTGAAAGCTTATAATACATGTATAAATCTTGGAATGTCTGAAGGAATGGTTTTATACCTAAACCTGAAAGATAATAAAAGTATAAAAAATTGTGTAAAACAGGTTGTAGATAAGTATAAACGAATAGATATTCTTATAAATAATGCTGGTGTTCTGGCATGGAAACCTCTAAGGAAGCAAACATTTGAGGAGATAGAAAACCAGATTAGAGTTAATTTAGAAGGCTTGATAAAAATAACAAAAGAAGCCCTTCCATATATAACAAGTACAATAATAAATATTGGAAGTGGAGCAGGAAAAACAGGTTTTTCTGAATTAACAACTTACTGTGCTACAAAATTTGGCGTTAGAGGATTTACTCAGGCTTTAGCACAGGAAGAAATAAATCTAAAAATATATACAGTAAATCCTGGAATGACTGCTACAAGAATGACAGGATATAAAGGTATCAATCCTGAAATTGTTGCAAAAGTTATACTAAATACTGCAAAAGGTATCTACAATAAACCTTCTGGTTCTGATATAGACGTATGGGAGTTTTCCTAAAAATTTATCTTCTTCTTATTTTAAATAGTAAGCTATCTACAAATTCTAATAGCCAGTCCTGAAAGTTTTCCTTATCAGGATTTTTTGTTTCTATCCACTCTTTATTAAATAGAATAACTGAATCATAATGTTTATCAATCTCTTCATCTCCAAAATTTATAGACACTGTTTCATCAACAACAACGAGTTTCGGTTCTTTTTGCAAAATCCCTTTATCCTTTAATATTGCTTCGTAATCTTTATCCATCTCATCGTAAGTCAGGATAGTATATGTATGCTTTACTTCTTCCTTGCCATTTTCTTCGATTAAATAATAAATATCTATTACTTTTTCAATAACAGGTTTGACAAATTTAATATTTCCTACTGTTATTTTTTCCATATTCCCCCTCTTTAAAAAGTCATTACGATTGGTTTATCTGCAGCATTAATAAAGTTTAAAAATGTAGCAGCCCCTGCAGGTTTTTCTATACCATCTATTAAATCTTCTTTTTTATATCCAAACATCTGCATAGCTGTCTGGCATGGAAAGATTTTCACATCAAGGTCTATAGCCTGTTTTATAAGGTCTTCCAAAGAAGGCATTCTATTTTTTTCCATCATTTTTTTCATCATAGATGTTGCAAAATCTACCATTCCAGGAAACACTGTTAATATTTGAGGAACAGTTACAGGCATAGGCATTGCTGGATTACCAACAGGTGATACCTTTATTTTTTTCAATTTTTCTTTATGAAGTACGTTTATTCCATAAAAACTAAAAAACATTCCTGTTTCCATACCCATAGCTGCAGCTGTAGTTGCAAGAATAAAAGGAGGAAGAACTTTATCAAGTGTTCCACTTAAAACTATTATGCCAACCCTTGTTTTCATATAGACCACCTCTAATAAAAAATACAGTTTTAAGATAGTGCCCGTAGTATATCGTTGAAAATGACGAATATCATTAGAGTTCCAAGAAGTGCAAATCCTACATAAGCAAGATATTCCTTCGCTTTCTCAGGAATTGGTCTTCTAAGAATTGATTCAATTAGTAAGATAGCTATAAGTCCTCCATCCAAAACAGGAATTGGTAGTAAATTCAAATATCCAAGCTGTAGAGATATAAAAGCTACTGTAAGTAAAAATGCAGAGATACCTGTTTCAAGTGCCTGACCAGAGAACTGAGCTATAGCAATAGGGCCTCCTAAGGTTTTTATAGATATTTCTCCTGTGATTAATCCTTTAATAACTGTTCCTATTGCTACTGTTAATTCCCATGTTTTTTCAAGTCCTTTTTTGATAGCTTCTACAAATGGGTATTTTATAGTTTTTGTTTCTATTACAGGAGTTATTCCAAGAACATATCTATTTAATTTTTCATCTTTCTTAGGTTTTACAACTACTGTAAAAATCCTATCTCCTCTTTTTACAGTTAAAGATAGTTTCTGATTGTTCTTTATAGAAGATAAAATATCAACAATCTCAAACCATGTTTTTATAGGTTTACCATTAATAGCCAAAATTATATCTCCTGGTTTTAAACCAGCTTTTTCTGCAGGAGAACCTTTTAAAACATTATTTACAATTGGCGGAAGTAAAGGTGAAATACCTAGAGATTTTTTTGTAATATTTTCAGGAACTTCAACAGGGATTATAATTTCTTTTCCATTTCTAACTATTTTAAGATGAGCTACTTTTCCTGCCTTCATTCCAATTAACATAGTAAACTCTTTCCAGTTTTTTACTGGATGCTCATCAACAGCTACCACTTTATCAAAAGGCTTTAAACCAGCTTTATCAGCATAAGAATCTGGTTGTACATATCCTATTATTACGGGTTTTTCCATGTATGCTGGTTCTTTTATACCTATCATATAAACAACAGAAAAAAGAAAAACAGCAAGAAGTATATTAAATAAAGGACCTGCAAAGGCTATAAGCATTTTCTGCCATCTTGGTTTAGCATGAAAAGAACGAGGGTCATTTAATGCTTTTTCATCTACTTTTCCCTGTACAGGTTCAGTCATAGAATCTTCACCATACATCTTTACATATCCACCAAGAGGAATAAGAGCAATTTGATATATAGTTTCTTTTCCTTTCCATTTTATTATTGGAGGTCCAAATCCTATAGAAAAAACTTCTACTTTTACACCAAACAGTCTTGCAAAAAGAAAATGCCCAAATTCATGAATTGTTATTAAAACACCTATCATAATTAAAAATGCAATTATACTTGTAAGCAATTATAAAACCTCCTTTTCTACCTGTTTAAAAATTTCTTGGGTTTTTTCTATTATGTATATAATATCTTCCAGTTTTTTAGGAGTGCTAAAGTCTACCTTTTCTATCACTTTTTGTATTAAAACTGGAATTTTGTCAAAAGATATTTTCTTTGATAAAAATTTATTTACAGCAAGTTCATCGGCTACTGTAAGAACTACAGGATAAGCTCCCCCTTTTTCTCCTATCTCTTTAGCAAGTTTTAAAAGAGGAAACTTCCCGTAATCTGGTTCTAAAAATTCTATAGTTTTAATATGTCCAAAATCAATTGGATTGATATCTATTTCCCATCTATCAGGATAAGAAATAGCATAAGTTATAGGTATTCTCATATCAGGGTTTGATATATTAGATATTACAGTTCCATCAATGTACTCAACCATACCATGAACAATACTCTGTGGATGTATCAAAACATCTATTTTTGAATAAGGCACATTAAATAGGTAATGAGCTTCTATTATCTCAAGTCCTTTATTCATAAGTGTAGCACTATCTATAGATATTTTTTTTCCCATTTTCCATTTTGGGTGATTTAAAGCTTGCTCAACAGTGACGTCTTTAAACTTTTCTGCAGGAAGGTTTAAAAATGGACCACCAGAAGCAGTTAAAATAATTTTTTTTATATTTTTTGTATCTTCACCTTTTAAAGATTGAAAAATTGCAGAGTGTTCACTATCTATAGGTATAATCTTTTTGTAATGTTTTTTTAGTATTTCCCCAAGGCATATAATAGCCTCTTTATTGGCTGTAGCTAAGTTTTTTTTGTGTTCTAATATATAGTATGTAGGTAAAATTCCTGCTATACCTGATATACCAACAACATATAAATCTACAAATAAATCTGTAATATGAAGTAAACCTTCCTCTCCTGTTAAAAAAATTATGTTGTAGTGTTTAATCAGGTCTTTTGGTATGGTTTCATAATGGTGAACATAAACATACTTTGGTTTAAACTCCTCAATTTGATTTTTTAATATATCTGAAAATTTTGATGATGCTAAAGCTTTAACTTTAACTTTGTCTGAATGCCTTCTGACTATATCTAAGGTTTGTGTTCCAATAGAACCTGTAGAACCAAGGACAGCTATCTCTTTCAATCTATCGTGCCTCTAATGCTCTTATTATGTATCCTAAAAACTCATTATCATCTTTAGCACCTATAAACTCTACTTTATCATTTATAACTATCTTTGGCACAGCGGCAACATTATATTTCATAGCAAGTTCGGGAAAACTATAACAGTCTATAACTGTAGCTTTAATAAAGTTATTAACAAGGGCAAAGCTATAAGCCATTTTTATAGCTGGTGGACAAAAACCACAAGAAGATGTGACAAAAACTTTTATATGAACATCTTCATCTATATCTTCTGCTATTTCTTCAACTCGCTGGCTTATTTTGTAATCATTT
>JALSSG010000027.1 GCA_026984355.1 Hydrogenothermaceae bacterium | reverse complement strand
TAGAAAATTTATTCCTTCATAAAGTTTTGTTTGTGTTTCCCAGTCTATAAGCTTTTTTCTTACTAAAAACGGTGTAATAATAAGAAGAAAATAGTACAGATGTGTAAATTTCTCCTCTATTGATATGTTAAACTTTAGTTTTGGTACGCCAATAAAAAGAGCGTATCTGATAACATCTGGCAAATCTACACCTCTTGCAAGTGGGTTCCTATAACTTGCAAAGCCTACAGCTACAGGAGCATCTCCGTTTCTAAATTCATCAACTCTATCCCAGAATTCTTCATAATGAATAGCATTTATTCCTTTTGATTTTAAAAATTCTATATATTCTTGAAGAGTTTCTCTGGTTTCAGAAGATGACATAAATACAAGACCACCATTACCTAGCTGTTTAATTTTTTCTACTGATTTTTCCCATATTTCTTTGACAGGAAGTTTTTCATACACATCTTCTATATTTCTTAATGTTAAAGACGGTCTTCCTACTTCAAAACCAAGAAGTTCCCTAAATAAAAGTACTCTTCTTGAACGAGGGTTTGATGTTGCAGAAGATACTATTAATACTCCTTTTCTTTTTTTAGATATATTTTCTATTTTTTGCTGGAATTTTTGATATATCTCAAGGGTTTTCTCATCAGGTTGCCCTTTTGAAAAGGCTTTTCTTTTAAAGTTAATAAATTTTAAAGTTTCCTGTATATCATCTTCTGTAAAGCCAAGTAACATAAGAACTTTATCTATATTTTTTGCACTTTTTAGTATGCTATCTACATCATCTATAAATACAAGCTCGTATATACCTTTTGGAATTATGTCTATGTTCTTATATAAAAACATTGATGTTGTAATTAAAATTTTAAACTCTTGATTTTTTATTTTGGATTTTAGAGCTTCCTGTTTGGATTTTGTTTTTGCAAATCTAGAAGAGTATGCAACTATATCATCAGAAGATACTCCAAATTTTATAAGTCTGTCATAAGCTTGGTTTACTAGAATTTGTGTAGGAAATATCAGATACACATATCTATTTTGTTTTTCTATAATGTACTTAGATAGTACAAGTCCAAATGTTGTTTTCCCTATTCCTGTTGGTGCAAGTAAAGCATGAGATATACCAAGAAAAAATCTTACTGCCCATGTTTCCTGTACAGACCACAAATCATTTTTAATAGTATCTTTAAAATACTGCTTAAAATCTTTTAGTGTATTCCATAGATTACATACTTTTTCAAATTGACCGTACCCTATAAAATCACATAATTCATCTCTTGGAACTTCTTCAGGAAGACATTTTTCACATACTAAACCCTTATATAATCTTTCTGAGGTTATATCCCCTCCACAATTTGGGCACATTTTTTTGTATACTGCAGGTATCATAACAAACTCCTTATAATTTTATGTTTTTTAATTATTTTGATATAACTACCTACTTTTTTCTACACCTATTTTTTCACAATAATTTTCTACAGGACACTTTGAACATAGTGGTGAAATAGGCTTACATATAGTCTGTCCAAAAGCTACAAGTATTTCGTTTAGCTTAGACCAATATTCTTTTGGAACCTTTTTCATAAGCTCAAATTCTGTTTCTTCTGGTGTTTTTGTTTTAACAAAACCAAGTCTATTTACAATCCTATGAACGTGAGTATCTACACAGATAGCAGGTTTGTTATAGCCTTTACTAAGTACTAAGTTAGCTGTTTTTCTTCCTACCCCTTTAAGTTTTAAAAGTTCTTCTATATCATCTGGAACTTTACCACCATATTCATCTATAATCTTTTGAGAAATTTCTTTTATGGTCTTTGCTTTATTTTTATAAAAACCTGCAGGATATATTAGCTCTTCTATTTCTTTTTGGGAAAGTTTAACCATATCATATGGATTATCAGCTTTCTCAAAAAGTTTTTTTGAAACTTTTCCTGTTATCTCATCTTTCGTTCTAAGACTTATAATTGTAGAAATTAAAACTTTATATGGGTCTTTGGTTTCCTGCGCTAAATTAGCAACTACAGGTGCATCCCAATTTTTATACTCTTTTTCTAAAATTTTTATAACCTTTAAAAATATATCCTTATTCATCCTTTGTGTATTCTTTTTTTTAAAAATTTAATGCATATCTTATTTTATGCCATGATTTAAATAAATGAGGAAGTAATGAAACATATTAACGCTCAGGCAACATTTATACTTGAGAATAGTTTGTTTTTGATGGTAAAGGAACAAGAGGTTTTTAATCAGATTTATAAAATTAAAAATTATGATATAAGACTTAAAATAAAAAAAGTAAAAGGACAAACAGTGCCTCTTTATTTTTATATCTTGCTAAAGGATAAACAGGATAATATGGAGTTTAAGATTAATATTAAGATAAATGAGAAAATTTTAGAGAGATTTTCATATCATCTTGATTTTGTTGAGAATATAGTTTTTATTGATAAAGAAAGTGGTAAGATGTCTGGTGAATATAAAATAAACAAGTTTTTAAAGAAAAACTGGAACGAAAGTATAAAAGCTCTTCAGGAAGTTTATATGCTAAAAAGGATGCTAAGAAATATTTGATAATTTCTTAAATATTTCTAAAACAGCAGAAAAATCTAAATCTCCAAGGTTATATGCCCTTGCACTGTTATAAAGTTGATGAGATGTAGAAGTTATAAGTAAAGGTACCTTTTTTTCCTGACCTAAATCTACAGCATATCCAAGGTCTTTATGTATGAGATTTACAGAAAAGTGTGTATCATAATTCTCATGTAAAAGTTTGTCTTTCTTAGCTTCTAAAATCATAGATTTTCCGGCACCGTGAGATAAAACTTTAATAGCTTTTTCTCTTGGAATTCCTGACTTTTCTGCAAGAATAACAGCTTCACAGAGGGCTGTTAAAAAGTTTCCTAAGACTGTATTATTAACTAGCTTCATAGTTGAAGCTACACCATAATCACCCATGTAAAAAATTTCTTTTCCAAGAATGCTAAATATCTCTTTACATTTCTGGAATATTTTTTCGTCTCCACTTACAACTATTGTAAGAAGACCCTTTTTTGCTGGAATTACACTTCCTATCACTGGAGCTTCTAAAAACTCTGCTTCATTTTTAATAAGCATTTCTGCTATTTTCTTTGCTGTATCAGGATATATTGTTGTCATATCTATGAATATTTTGCCTTTTATATCTTTACCAGTTTCTAAAATCTTTTCATATACCTCTTCTACTGACTTAGAATCAAAAAGCATAGTAATGATTATTTCTCTATCATCTAAAAGTTCTTCTAAATTTTTGACATATGGAAGTCCACTTTTTTCAGCTTTTTTTATGTCTCTGTTCCATACTTTTATATCATATCCAGCATTATAAAGATTTGTTGCCATTGGAAGACCCATATGACCTAATCCAATCCAACCTATTTTCATACTAAGCCCCTGATTTTTTAGTTTTTTTTATTATACAATTTCTAATGAATGATAGGAACCAAAGGGAACACAGCAGGAAAAGAAGAGGTGAACTAAAGAGTTATATTTCTTTTTTTTAAAATATATTTGAGTTCATCACATTTCTTAGTCCATGTGCCTCTTTTTCTTCTAAAAACACCTACAAAATCAAGAGAAATTTCATCAATTTCATCCATATCAACAAGTATATAAATTTGGCTTATAAGGTTATTTGACTCGAACTTTATACCATATTTATCTATAATCATAAAAAATTTTTCTGGCTCACAGAATAATACATAAATGTACAAAACAGCTTTTTCCTTTTCGTTTAATTCCAATAACTTAATGTTCGTTTTTAGTAATTTTTCTTTAAATTCTTTCTTATTTATACCAAAAAAATCACATAATTCGTCCAAATTGTTAATCATTCTATCAAAACCCAGTTCTGATTCAGAGAAGGCAAATTGCTTCATATTTAGGCCTCAAATTTATTTTTGACTGATTTTATTTTCGGATTTAAATAGTGGAAATTTAATCTGGAATTTTTCCAAGGAGAATTTCATGTATTTCAATTACTTCATCAAGTATATGTTTAATTTCGATGATTTTTTCTGAAATTTGTAAATCTTTTTCAAAAGCTAAAGCAAAATTTTCTAAAGATGAATTAATTTTTTTACTTTCTTTTAACCAGTTTTCTAATACAGAATTATCTAGAAGCAAGTTTTCAATTCCTTTTACCAAAAACTCTACATAATCAAAAAAGGAATTATCAACAGAAATATCATTAGAAAGAAAAAATTTAAGTACTTTTTTTAGTTTAAATATTTGCTTACTAAGCAGGTAATATAAAGGTGGATTTTTTGCCTTTATATCGTTTATCTTATTTTCAATGTTTTCAATCTTAGAAAGAAAAAAAGATGCCTTTTCCATATAGGAATTATATCATAATAAGAGTATAAGAATTTTAAAACGGAGGTTTAAATTGAAGAACATTTTACTAACAGGAGCTGCAGGATTTATAGGATGGAAAACAGGAGAAATGTTATTAGAAAAAGGATTTAATGTTATTGGTGTTGATAACATGAATGACTATTATGATGTACGGTTAAAAGAATGGAGATTAAAACAGCTACAAAAGTACCCAAATTTTAAGTTTTATGATTTAGATATTGAAAATTTAGGAGCATTAGAAGTTTTGTTTGAGGACAATTCTGTTGATGCAGTTATAAATTTAGCTGCTAGAGCCGGTGTTAGATACAGTATAATAAACCCTCATGTATACATGACCACAAACGCACTTGGTACATTAAACCTTTTAGAACTTATGAAAAAACATAACATAAAAAAAATGGTTCTTGCGTCAACATCTTCACTTTATGCAGGTCAACCTATGCCTTTTAAGGAAGACTTACCTGTAAATACACCTATTTCACCATATGCTGCATCAAAAAAAGCAGCAGAGGTTACAGCATACACATACCATTATTTATATGGACTTGATATTACAGTGGTACGCTACTTTACTGTGTATGGGCCTGCAGGAAGACCTGATATGAGTATATTCAGGTTTATCAAATGGATAGATGAAGGAACGCCTATTGAACTTTTTGGTGATGGTTCTCAATCAAGAGACTTTACATACGTAGATGATATAGCAGATGG
>JALSSG010000026.1 GCA_026984355.1 Hydrogenothermaceae bacterium | reverse complement strand
AGACCTATTTATTGTTTTTCTAATAATTCTTTTATTTTATCTTGGTTTTTTGGCTCTTTTAGATATAGGAGAAGACCTTATATCAAGAACTGTTCCATTTGAAGAGTTAATCGCAAAATTTATATACATTTTTATCCTTACAGAGTTATTTAGATTAATGATTATATATCTTAGAGAAAGAAGAGTTGATGTACCAACAGTTATAAAAACCACCCTAATAGCGATACTTAGAGAAGTTATTATAAAAGCACCCCATTACAAATTTATGGACTTCATAGGTATAGGATTTTTATTACTTGTACTTGGTATTTTACTTTATGCTCCAGAGGTTTTACACAAAAAAGAAAAATCCATAAAAATAAGAAAAAAACAGATAAAAAAAGCGGTGAGAAAGAAACTCCAAACCCTTTAAAATATCATCCCAAAGCAACATCAAGAATCATCATTAAAATAAAACCTATCAAAAGACCGGTAGTGGCTTCCATCTCATAACCTTTTTTATGAGTCTGAGGAATTATCTCCTTACTTATAACAAAAATCATAGCACCAGCTGCAAATGCAAGACCAACAGGAAGTACAATATGACTAAACCCAAAGGTTATAATCCCAAATATTCCGCCAATAGGTTCTACAATTCCAGATAAAAAAGCTATAAATAATGCCCTTGATACTGGATAACCTTTCGAAACAAGAGCTAAAGCAACAGCAAGACCTTCAGGCATATTCTGAATACCTATTCCACTGGCAAGTGCTATTCCCTTATATATATCTCCAGTTAAAAATCCTATAGCAGAGGACATTCCCTCTGGAAAGTTATGAACTGTTATAGCAAGAATAAAAATCCATACACTTTTGATATCTTTAATATCTTTATAATCTATACTTATAAAGTAATCTTCAGGAATAAATCTATCTATAAAGAAAAAAATCACCGCTCCTAAAGAAAGGCCAAATGAAACAATAACAGCTGCTAAAAATTTACTTTCATAATTTTTTTCAGCAAGTTCAATTGAAGGATTTAATAGAGAAAAAAAAGATGCTGCAAGCATTATTCCAGCACTGAATCCAAGTAATATATCTTCTGTTTTTGGGGAAATTTTTTTATTAAAAAAAGCAGGAAACGCACCTATAACTGTCATCATACCAGCTAAAAAACTGGCAGTTATACCATAAAGTGCAAGCTCTAAATTCAATTTACTATCTCAGGCTACTAAAATATTTTCTATAGATTTAGGTTTCTCTAAGAAATAACCCTGACAGTAATCAATACCTATTGATTTTATCTTCTCATACATCTGGTCATTTTCAACACCAACAGCTATTGTTCCTATTCCAGAAGCTTTAGCAAAATCTACTATGGCTTTTACAATAGCTTCATTTTTCTTGTTATAAAGAATGCTGTTTATCAAATCTTTATCAAATTTCAAAAGAGGAGTATGGCTATTTTCGTATATATCTACTATAAGTTTAATAGGACAATGGTCTTCTCCAAAATTATCAAAAATCATGTTTAAGTTATATTTATTTGCAATCTTTTTAATAATCCTTAGATTTTCAACAAATTCAGATTCAGAAATCTCAAAACTGGCTTTATCTCTCAAGCTTATGAGTAAATCTATAAACTCATTTGAGGTGGTTTCACAATGATAAACAGACATATAGCTTATATTTAAAAATAGTTTTTTATTAATTTTTGATTTAATCTTATTAATATGTTTTAAGATAAGTTTATCAATAGATAGGATTAACCCTGTAGCATAAGCTGTAAATATAAAGTCTTTAGCCTCTATAAGCTGTCCATTATTTTTGACTCTAAACAAAACCTCATAACCAAGTAAGCTATTATCTTTAACAGAATAAATCCCCTGTACATATGGAACTATGTTACCATTTTCAACTGCATCATATAATATGCTGTGATTTTCACAATTTCTAATTACAGGATTAGAAGAAAAATCATCAAAACTATTTTTTACATACAAATTTTTGTGTTTTGATAGCTCTATTTCAAGTTGAGTTAAAACATTATCAACATTTAAACGCTCATCAGGTAAAACTTTGCAGGATACAATAAGAACTTCCGGTACCTTTATAATTTTTCCATAACTATCTCTTATATAGATATTTTCAATGATATTTTTTATTTGATTTGAAATACTATCTATATCAACTTCCCCCTTTATAAAAACACTAAAAGTATCATCTCCAATTCTTCCAATTTCATATCTAACATCTAAATTCTGGAAGAAATGTAGGAGCTCCTCAGAAGCCTTTTTAATGTACTCATTTCCTATATCAATTCCATAAATTTTATTAAAGAATTTAAAATTGTATATATCAATAAGAATTAAATACGAAGGTTCTAAAATATCAATATCCGATTTTAACTCTTCTAAAACTATATCTATAAACTTTATTCTATTTGGTAGATTAGTTAAAAAATCTGTATTACATAAAGAAGAGCTGTCCTTAACAAATTTATCTAACTTCTCTGTAGTTTCCTTTAATTTTTCCCTAAGTGCCATTTCATGAGTAATATCCCTTGCTATTCCAAGAATACCTACAAAGTTGTTTTCTTTATCAAAGATAGGAATTTTATTAACCTCAAGATAGTATTTATGCTCATTTTTATATAGTATCTCTACACCTTCAAAACTGCTTTTGGTATTAATAACTAACATATCACCATATAAACATGTTTTGGCTGTTTCCTCATCAAGAAAATCTAAATCTAACTTATCCTTAATTTTTGAAAATGAGTTTATATTAAAAAAATCTAAAAACTTTTTATTTGCATATTTATATCGTAAAGACGCATCCTTTATCCATATAAGTTCAGGAAATAGGTCTAATATAGAAATTCCTAAATCCTCTATAGTATTTTTTTCACATTCAATTCCTCTCTGGATAAAATAAGCAGCTATTTTAGAAAGAGATGTCTTTCTTTCTTTTGCATATTTTTCTAACTTATTTCTAAGCCTTCTATCTACAATTACACTTAATATCGGTTTATTTGTAGCCATATTTACACCCTATTTAGTATGGAAGAATAACCAAGACTTATTATAATATATAAGCTATGAAAAGCGATAACTTTTTTATGAGCCTTGCTTTAGAGCTTGCTTATAAGCAAAAAGGAATAACCCATCCAAATCCTACCGTAGGTGCTGTTATAGTAAAAAATGGAAAAATATTAGGTAAAGGATATCATAAAGGTGCAGGAAATCCTCACGCAGAAATTGAAGCTATAAACGATGCACTAAAAAAGGGATATTCCTTAGAAGGAGCGACAATATACATAACTTTAGAACCTTGCTGTCATTATGGAAGAACACCTCCATGTACTGATGCAATCATAAACCACAAATTCAAAAAAGTAGTAATAGCAACAAAAGACCCAAATCCTCAAGTATCAGGAAAAGGAATAAAAATTCTTAAGGAAAAAGGAATTCAGGTCAAAACAGGTGTTTTGGAAGAATATGCAAAAAAGCTAAATGAAGATTTTTTTACATTTATAACAAAAAAGCGTCCATTTATTCATCTTAAATTAGCTCAAACAATAGATGGAAAGATTGCATCGTTTACAGGAAGCTCAAAATGGATTACAAACGAAAAATCAAGGGAATATGCCCATTTACTAAGAAAAGAAGCAGGAGCTGTACTGGTTGGTATAAACACAGTTCTAACTGATAATCCGCTACTAACTGTTAGAAATATAAAAACACAAAAACAACCAAAAAGAATAATATTAGACAAAAGTCTAAAAATTCCAGAAAATTCAAGAATTCTAAACAAAGAAGCAGATACTATAATAATAACCTCTAACAATGCAGACAAAGAAAAGATAAAAAAACTAACAGATAAAGGAATTACTATTGAAAAACTACCTTTAATAAATGGTAAATTTGATATAAAAGATTTGCTAAGTCTTCTTTATAAATTAGAAATAGTACAGGTTCTAGTAGAAGGTGGAAGCCAAACCATAACAGAGTTTATAAAAACTAAAAAAGTTGACAGATTTTCAATATTTATAGCTCCAAAAATCTTAGGTAAGGAAGGTATATCCTCAATAGGAAATCTAAACATAGAAAATATAAAAGATGCATATAACTTTCATTTAGAAGACTTAAGAAGATTTGATGATGATATTTATCTTTCTTTAAAACCAAAATCTTAATCTATAATAAATTCATGACATATTTACTTATATTCTTTATAACCCTGTTAGGATGGTTTTTTCAGGGTTTTACAGGCTTTGGAGCAGGAGTTTTTATAACAGCAGTTTTGCCACTATTTATAGATACAAAGGTTGTAATAGTTTCCTCTGCTGTATCCAATATGATTGGAGTTATTTACCTTTCTGTAAAGAATTTTACAAAAAATGCTGATTTTAAAGTTCTAATTCCACTTTCTGTAGGTTCTTTTTTTGGTATAGGAATTGGTTCTTATATGCTTGGAATAATACCTTCATTAACACTGAAATTTATCTTAGGAATAACTATAGTACTTCTTGGAATCTACGATTTTTTTATTCAGATTAATAAATTAAAAAATTTTAAACTGCCTGATAATCAAATAACTGGATATACAATAGGTTTATTTGCTGGAGTAGTTTCAGGACTTTTAGGGACAAGTGGACCACTATTTGCTATATATCTAAACCAGAAAATAAAACATAAAGAAGAATTTAAACTAATAATATCAATAGCATTTTTTATTCAGGCAATATTTAGAATTTTATTTTATGTACCAAATAAAAATGTATGGGCAAACTTTGACCTTATGTTTTTTCTTTTTTCTGTTCCAGGTGTAATTATTGGAGTATTTATAGGAGATAAACTTACAAAAAAGGTAAAAGTCTCTACATTCAAAAAAATAATATCTATAAGTATTATAATTATTGGTATATACCTTACATTAGACAGTATCTATGAGGCAGAAAATGAACATTAAAACACCTTTATTAGCTACAGACGGAATTGTACAGATTTTTGATGAAAAAGACAGGTTCAAAGGTATCGTTCTTATAGAAAGGAAAAACTTTCCTACAGGTCTTGCTATACCTGGAGGTTTTGTTGATGTTGGAGAAACTG
>JALSSG010000025.1 GCA_026984355.1 Hydrogenothermaceae bacterium | reverse complement strand
CTTATTATGTCTGCAGTTATGAGTGTTCCAGTTTTTGAGTTTGTAAGTCCTATATCCATGCTCCACAGAGGTCTAATATATGGTATGGGTTTTGGCTGGGCTGCAGTTTTGACAGTATTTTTATTTGATTTATTTGTTACCAAAAATGGATGGTGTGGCCATTTATGTCCTTTAGGTGCATTTTATTCACTTACAACATCTAAATCAATACTCAGAGTATATCACATTCAACCTCACTGTACTTTATGTATGAAATGCAAAAATATATGCCCAGAAAAACAAGTATTATCAATCGTTGGAAAAGAAAGTGGATATATAAACTTTGGAGAATGCATTAACTGTGGAAGATGTATAGAAGTATGTGATGATGATGCTCTCAAATTTTCCCTTAGATACTTAAAAAAAGAAAAGGAGGTTTAAAAGATGTTAAAACAAAGTATATCTATTTTTATAGGTGTTGTAATTACTGTAGGAACAGTACTGGTAGCAGGAGAAAAGAGTATATCTCCTGAAGAATTAGGAATTAGAAAACATTCTGTTTTCACAGAAGATACCACACTACCTGAGGCAAAATATCCAGAAACACCACCAGGAACAGGAAAAAAATTATCAAGAGCATACCCTACAGCTCCTCCACAGATACCTCACAGTATAAAAGATTTTCTCCCAATTACAGCAAAACAAAACGCATGTTTAAACTGTCACATGCCTGAAGTAGCAAAAGGTATGGGAGCAACACCAATACCTCCATCTCACTTTAAAAGAAGATTTTCTAAAACAGGAAAACCTGTGTACAAAATAGCCGGGTCAAACTATTACTGTGTATCCTGTCACGTTCCACAGGCAAATGTAAAACCACCTATTGAAAATGTATTTGGGAAAAAATGAACAGAAGAGAATTCTTTAAAAAACTTCCACATATGAGTAGAGAAATTTTGAAAAATCAAGAGGAAAAAACTGTAATAAGACCACCTTATTTTGACTATAGCAAAGCAGATATATGTAAAAACTGCGAAGGTTATTGTATCGAAGCATGTGAAGAAAAAATAATCTTTAAAGAAGAAAATGGTATTCCATTTATAAAATTTGAAAAAAGTGGATGTACTTTCTGTCAAAAATGTAGCGAAAACTGCCCATATAACGTGATAAATATGGAAAAATACCCAGATGAGAAACTAAATGTAAAAATCTTTATAGACAAATCAAGATGCTTTGCATGGGAAAAAATAATATGTAATTCCTGCAGTGATATATGTATATATTCTGCTGTTGAGTTTAAAGGTTTGTTCAATCCAGAAATTTTAGACCACAAATGTACAGGTTGTGGTTTCTGTGTAGTAAAGTGTCCTGCTACTGCAATAAAAATAAAACCAGCAGAGGTAAAAAATTGAAAAAGTTCTTACCAGCTATACTACTTTTTTATACTGTTTATGCTCAAACGATACTAACACCACAGAAAACTCTTTTAGCTAAAGGCGGTGTAAAAGATGCTGTATACAAAAAAGGTTATTTGTATGTAGCAACAGAAGTTGGAACCGTAGAAATTTTTCATCTAAAAACTGGAAAAAAGATAAAACAGATTAATTTGCCAGATATAGAAGACTTTTTCGGTGAAAAAATAAGACCAAAAGTCTACTCTGTTGATGTTTCATCAGATAACACAATCTATATGCTTGTACAGTCAACAAAAGGTTTTTCCCAGCTATTTAGCTACCAACATGGAAAACTAAACTTAATCATTTCGGAAAATGAAAAAATCTTAGCCATAAAGGCAAAACTATATAAAGACAGATATATCCTTCTAGGATTACCTGCAAATGACCTTATACTATACGACCTAAGGAATAGAAAAAAAGTATATCAAATTCATATAAGTCGTTCTCCATTTTCTGACTTTGCCATAAATAAAGATAAAGTAGCAGTAGCCTGTGAATCAGGAATTGTTTATATCGTAGATATTCCAACAGGAAAAGTAGAAAAAGAAATACCAAAAATGAACCTTGATAAAACATTTAAAATTGATTTTAAAGGTAATTACATCCTTACAGGAGGTAGAGATAAAAAAGCAACTCTTTACAACACAAAAACAGGTGAAAAATACATATTTAAAGCAGATTTCTTTGTATATTCTGTTGGACTTAGCCCTTCTTTAAAATACGGCGCATATGGAATAAATGAAAAAAGTGATATAGCTGTATTTAATCTTCCATTAAAAACAGTTAATTACCTACTAAAAGGTCATTCATATGCTTTAAACAATATCATTTTTATAGATGATACACACCTTATTACAACAGATGAATCAAGGAAAATACTTATGTGGAGGTTGAATCAATGAATATATCAAGTGCGATAGTAAAAGTACCTCCAAAATATATGAAACAGGTTTTAGAAGCTCTGCAAAATTCTAACCTATGTGAAGTCCATTTTTATGATGATAAAGGAAGAATAGTAATAACAGTTGAAGCTGAGAACGTAAACAGTGAAATGGAAAAATTTGACCAGATTTCTAAAATTCCTCATATACTCTCTGTAGACCTTGTTTACTGCTACAGCGAAGAAGAATTAGCAGATGCAATTAATGAGTTTCATAAACTTGAAGAAAAATATGTACCAGATGCTTTAAAAGATGCATAAAAAAATCATAGACAAAACTTTTAATATGTTCTGGGAAACAGAAGTTCCAGAAGGCGAAGTTATCATATCAAGGACAGACTTAAAAGGAATTATAACTTATGCTAATGAAACATTTGCAAAAATATCAGGATACTCTGTAGATGAATTAATAGGAAAACCACACAACATAATAAGGCATCCAGACATGCCAAAATCAGTATTTAAAAATTTATGGGAAACAATTAAACAGGGAAAAAAATGGGAAGGATATATAAAAAATCTAAGGAAAGATAAAGGCTATTACTGGGTTAAAACAGAAATATCTGGCATATATAAAAACGGTCAACTTATTGGCTACAAATCAATGAGATATAAAATGCCTCAAGAGCTAAAAAAGCAGATGCAAGATATCTATGATATAAAAAGAGAACAGGAAGAAGGAAATGTTAGAGTAGTAATTTACATAAACAAAAAAACATATGACAGGTTAAATAAGCTATCAAAAAAACTAAATAAACATCCTGTTGAGATATTAGAAGAAGCGGTAGAAAACTTTTATTACATACAGGAGGGGTAAAAGCATGAAGAAAAAAACTTTAGCACTTGGAACCTTATTATTTAGTACACTAGGCTTATTTTCGTTTCATCAAAACAATGTTAATTTTCAAAAAGCCTATGCTGATTCTTCATTTATCAATGGCGTAGAAGGACACATACAGCTAAGACCAAGATGGGAAAATGTCTATGTAGAAGGAAATGGAAAGAAAACAGCCAATGCCCTAACACTTAGAACCGCCGCCATTTTAAAACTAAAATCATTATTTGGCACAAAAGGATTTAACGCACTTATCGAAGCAGTAAATGTTGGGGCTATTTTAGACAACTATGCACCTCAAAAACCAGACTACGAACTGGTAGCAGACCCACCAAACACAAGATTTTCACAGTTTGCTTTAACCTATACAAAAGATAAAACTACATTTATAGCAGGTAGAGTTTACGTAATAATCGATGACCACAGATTTATAGGAAACGTAGCATGGAGACAGATGTTCCAATCCTTTGGAGTACTTGGTGTTTCATCAAAAGCTATTAAAAATTTCAGTATATTACTTGCTGGTATATATGAAAGAAAAGGAATAGTAGACTCACTTAATGCTGATTGGAGACTCAATAAAATGCCTATAGTTCTTGACGTAAACTATTCTGCCCATAAATCTTTGAGACTAAAAGCTTTTGCATACATGATAACAGATGTCCACGACACATTTGGTATAAAAGCTTCTGGAAAAGTAAAGCTTGGAGATGCAAAAATTTCATATCTTGGAGAATATGCTATTCAAAATGACCCTTATGCTTTAGACAATCGTCCAAACAATAGAAATATAGACACAAAATACTATAGGCTAAGTATAGGAACAGGTTCTAAAGGATTCTTTGGAAAGCTTATGTATACCCACTTTGGTGGAAAGGACCCTGATGAAGATGCTGGATTTTCCACACCTTTAGCCACATTACACAAATTCGATGGATGGGCAGATGTTCTTTTACCTGGTGCTGCAAATGGATTTGATTATGGTATGAATGAACTAAGTCTTTATCTGGGATACAAAAAACCAGACTTTGGTAAATTTATGCTCGTATATCTGATATTTAAATCAGACCAGGAACCAACAGACCCTAATGTAAGTAAAGATATAGGAAAAGAGCTTGACGTTTTATATACTAAAAAACTAACAAAACATCTATCTTTTCTTGCAAAAGCAGCATTCTACAGAGCTGATGATGGATACTATACAGGAGGAAATCTTAAAGGAAAAACAGATGTAAATAAATACTGGCTTCAACTAAATTACACGTATTAACAGAAAAATGGAAAAGTTTCTAAAAACCGTGGGCGTTGGTGTCCACGGTTCTAAATCTTTGTCTTTTGAAGAAGCAAAAGAAGTAATGAAAATAATATTAAATGGAAACAGTGATGATATAGAAACTGGCGCATTCTGGATGGCTATGCGATATAAAGGAGAAGAGATAGAAGAACTTAAAGGTTTCCTTCAAGCTTTAAATGAAGAAACAAACATTATAGATGTATCATACTTAAATCCTATTGATATATCTGTCCCATATGATGGAAAAAACAGAACACCCCATATTCTTCCTGTATCTATATTTATAGCTACAGCTTCTGGAATAAAAATTACAGGACATGGAAGTGAAGGTGTCCCTGCAAAGTACGGTACAGGCTACTATGATGTTTTAGTAGAAATGGGATGCAGATATTTAAAAGACAAAGAAGATATTATCAATGCTCTTGAAAATACTGGATTTGCATATTTCCCACAGTGGTGTTTCAACAGGAAACTATTTTCTCTTTTACCAAAAAGGAGAAAATTTCATCTTAGAACCTACTTAAATGTTCTTGAAAAATTATTAAACCCATTTAACACAAAAAAAATTATAGCAGGTATATTTCATAAACCTTACTTTAAAAAACTAAAAGAGCTTTTATCCTTTCAAAAATTTGAAGAATTCTTTGTAATAAAAGGTATAGAAGGTGGCATAGAAACAAATCCTTTAAGACCAACAGTTATTTTAGATAAAGAGGGAAAAGAAATAAAATTCTCTCCAGAAAAACCTATAAACCTTCAAGAAAAACCTATATCTATAAAAGAAAATGCAAAAATATGTTATCAGATACTACAAGGTAAAAATCACCCTTTATCTATATGGGCTGTAGATACAGCTTCCCTTTTAATTTTTGCCAGTGGGAAAACCTCATCTTTTGAAGAAGCAAAAGAAGTAGCAAAAGAAAATTTAAAAAACCAGAAAGCCTTAAAATTGTTCAAAGAATTTCAAAAAATAACATCGCAAAGTAGGAAAAAATCAAAAATAAGTTATAATCCTCTTAGATAAACAGGTTCTAATTTATACATATCTTCTATAAGATTATGCTTGAGTGCAAATAGTCCTCCTTCATAAGCTACAGACTCATTTAAAAAAACAACTTCATTAGAAACTAGATTTTCTATTTGAAGATTTTTTAAAACTACCAATCCTGAAATATCCGTATATATATCTTTCTGCTTTACAAGTTTTAGATTTGAAACAGGCTCTATATTAGAACCATCTGATAAATACTGTCTAAAATAAGCTTCCTTTTTTCCTGCATTTAAAATAACAGTTATATAACCCTGGTAAACCCTATACTTATAAGCTATTGCATCAACACTTAAAAAAGCATAAACTGGTATATTAAAAGAATAAGCTATAGACTTTGCAACACTTACACCAACCCTTACCCCTGTATATGAACCAGGACCTTTATTGACTATAACACCAGTTAAAGAAGAATAATCAATATTAAGCTCATCTTTTATCTGCTTTAATTTAAATGGTAGAAAATCTGAAAACTGACGCTTTTTAAAATACATTTGCCTTGTAAGTATCTGATTTTGCGAAAAAATACAAATTTCAAAAATTTCAGAAAATGTATCTATTGCTAAGTACATGATACTCCTATTATTTTAATTAAAGTATTACTAAAATTATACCGAAAATCTGCACAGGAAGAGAAAAAATGGCAAAAGGAAAATTGAGGAAAATTTTAAAAAAATATCTTTCAAATAAGGAATTTGAAAAATTAGAAAAAATGTTTGTGGAGGAAAAGTATATGCCTAAAAACGAAAAATTAAATAAAATAAAGAAACAGATAGAAAATGGAGAGTACTCAGTATCTCCAGAAGAAGTAGCCGAAAAAATGTTAGATTTTCTCAAAAAGAATAAATAAATTTCATGTAATTATGATATATATTTTTTATAACTTCAATGGTTTTATCAATTTCTTCAAAATTATTAAAAATTCCAAAAGAAAATCTTACAGCTCTTAAAGCCTCTTCTTTAGAGTATCCGTAAGATAAAAGAACATGAGACGGTTCAGGAGTTCCTGAAGAACATGCAGACCCAGATGAAACAGCAATTCCCTTAGAATCTAAAGAAAGTATCATAGTTTGTGCATCAATATGTGGAAAAATTACACAGCTAATATGAGGAAGCCTTTTAACATTTTCACTTACTATATGAATATCTGGTATAGCCTCTTTTAGCCTTGCTTCAAAATAATCTCTTAAACTAAGTAAATGGTTATAAAACTTTTCATGCTTTTTACTCCATATATACACTGCATCAGAAATAAACTTTATAAACTGCGTATTTTCTGTTCCAGAACGAAGTCCTTTTTCCTGTCCACCTCCATACAAAAGAGGCTCAATATCAATTTCCCTTTTCTTATAAAAAAATCCTATACCCTTAGGAGCATTTAGTTTATGACCAGAAACTGAAAAAAAATCGATAAAATCTAAATTTATTTCTTCTTTTAAAAAAGATTGAACAACATCAGAAAAAAATAAAGCCTGTCTTTCCTTACATATCTTCCCTATATATTCTATATCCTGAACCACTCCAGTTTCATTATTACCATGTATTACACAAACTAGAAATACATCTTCATCTAATTTTCTCTTTAGGTCATCAATATCAACAACTCCATTTTTATCTACCTTTAAAAACTCAACCTTAAAACCCTTTTTTCCAAGAAATTTAACAGGATTTAGAACAGATTTATGTTCAATAGGAGATATTAATATTTTTCTTTTTTTACTTTGAGTTTCAGCAACACCACGAACTATAGTATTATTACTTTCTGTGGCACAGGAAGTAAAAACAATCTCCTCAAAACTACAGCCAACAACATCACAAATATTTTTTCTACTTTCTTCTATAATTTTCCTTGATTTTTGTCCATCAGAATATATACTGTTTGGATTTGCGTAATATTTACTGAAAATATCAGGCATCTGAGATAATATTTCATCAAAAATAAAAGTAGTAGCAGCATTATCAAGATAGATATGATTTTCCATTGACTTCCTCAGCATTATTAATGAACATTATTAATGAATAATATATTAAGGAGAGAAAAAATGGAAACAAAAAAAGACCATTTACACGAAAATATGGAATTATACTATCAAAAATTCTTAACACTATTTAAAGAAATTGAAAAAGACTATCCTACTTTTGTCAAATCATTTATGGGATTTTTTAAAGCAACAGAAGGACCAGGAGCTTTAGATACAAAAACCAAAGAACTAATATCTATAGCTCTATCAGTAAAGTCCCAATGTCCATACTGTATAGCTTTCCACACAAAAAATGCTATTGCACAAGGAGCAACAAAATCTGAAATAATAGAGGCTGCTATGGTAGCTACACTAATGGGTGGTGGTCCATGCGTTGCATATATGAAATATGTTTACGATGCATGTGAACAATTTGGAGCAAAATAAAATAAAAGGAGGTAAAAGATATGAAAAAATTATACATAATCTGTCTTGCTATACTAACAGGTATAAGTTTTGCATTTGCTAAAGATGTAAGACTTGGTGTTCCTCCAAAATCATTAGACAAATATTATCCACCAAACTCAGAAAAATATGAATATCTTATGAATATGTATAAAGCTTCTATATCATTTACAGGACTTTCAACAAGCCTAAGAGAACAAGACTGGAAAAGAGCTGAGAAATGGGCAGAAAGTTTAAAAAATGCTTATCTGAAAATAGGAGAGCTTGTTCCAGAATGGGATAAAGTGCTAAGAAAAAAAGAAGCTAATGCACTTGTAAAAGCTGTAAAAGAAAGGAACATAAGACAGATACAATTTTTTGCAAATGCTGTAGGGAGAACATGTTCAAAATGCCATGAAAGATATATGGCTTCAACAAAATTACTCTATCACTTCCCAGATTTTGATACAGTTACACTTGAAGACCCAATAACAGGAACAGACTATGAAGTTGCAGATTATATGGCTAAAATGACAACATCGTTTAAACTCTTAAACGTCTATATGAGTGATGGACTAACAAAAAAAGCCAAAAAAGCTGGAATGAACTTTGTTAAAAGACTAAAAGGACTAACCCAGATGTGTAGTGAATGCCATACTAATAAACTTTCTGAAGAAATATATTTTGGAAAACAGTTTAATCAGAAAGTAAAAGAGCTGGAAACAGCAATTAAAAATTTAGACGGTAAAAAAATAAGCCAGACTTTTGCATGGATAAACATGAATAACTGTTCTAAATGCCACAATGTTCACGAAGTTCCAACAATGATTAGAGAAAAAATTAAGAAAAAACAAAAGTAGTGTAAAACTGGAAATAGTAAAAAAAAGAATTTATAATATAAAGTTCAATCTGCAAACAGGAGGTAGGATATGTACGCTGTTATAAAAACTGGTGGAAAACAATACAGAGTTGAACCAGGAACACAGCTTAAAGTAGAAAAGCTAAACGCAAATCCCGGTGAAACTGTAGAGATACCAGCTATAATGATAAAAGATGACAGTGGAGATATTACATTCTCTGGCAAAGTAGAAGCAGAAGTTGTAGAACATGGCAAACACAAAAAAGTTATAGTTTTTAAATTTAAAAGAAAAAAAAGATACTCAAGAAAAAGAGGGCATAGACAGCCTTATACACTACTTAAAATCAAAGACATAAAAGTATCTTAAGGAGGTTATACAATGGCTACGAAAAAAAGTGGTGGTGCTGCGAAAAATGGAAGAGATAGTATTTCAAAGAGACTTGGAGTAAAAAGATACGATGGTCAATTTGTAAAAGCAGGAAATATATTAGTAAGACAAAGAGGAACGAAATTTTATCCGGGAAAAAATGTAGGTCTTGGAAGTGATTACACATTATTTGCTCTTATAGATGGTTATGTAAAATTTGAAACATCAAAAGGTAAAAAAGTAGTAAGTGTTTATCCAGAAAAACTAAACTAAAGCAGAGTTTTTCTCTGCTTTTTCCTTATGCCTTTATATATAAAACTTGCCTTAAAATATCTATTTTCAATTCGCTCAAAAGCCCTTTCTTTTATGACCTTTATATCAATTATAGGTATAACCGTTGGTGTCAGTGCCTTACTTATAACTCTTGCTGTAATGAGTGGATTTGAATATGGACTAAAATCAAAAATAACAGAGAACAACCCTCATATATTAATACTTAAGCTAGGAAGTAATATTCCTATAAACGAATATCCTGCACTGGCAGAAAAAATTAAATCAGTAAAACAGGTAAAAGCTTTAGAACCAATTATTTACAATCAAGCAGTAGCAAAAAAAGGAAACACAATAACACCAGTTTTTGTAAAAGGTATTCTTCCTGAAAAAGACAAAAATGTTTCAGGTGTAATCAATAGATTGATTGCTGGAGATTTTTCCCTTTTGGAAAAAAATGGATTTTCAATAATAGGTTCTGATTTAGCATTTATACTTAATGTGTGGGTAGGAGATAAAATTATAATTTTTTCACCATATGGTAAAAAAACCCCTTTTGGATATGTACCAAAAACAAAAGTTTTTAAAATTGCAGGAATTGTTGATTTTGGAGTTTATGAGTTAAATTCTACCTTCGTAGCAGTCAACCTTACCGATGCACAAAAACTATTTAACCTAAAAGACCACATAACTGGTATACAAATACGATTAAAAGACCCATTTAATGCAGATAAAGCAAAAGAACAATTAACAAAAATTCTTCCAGATAACTATATTGTAAAATCATGGATTGATATAAATAGAAGCCTATTTCAAGCACTACAACTTGAAAAACTTGGAATGTTCTTAGTACTTACACTTATAGTTCTTGTAGCGTCTTTTAATATAGCAAGTTTACTTATAACAAAAGCAAGAGAAAAAAGAAAAGAAATAGCTATCCTAAAAACAATAGGAGCAACCAATACATTTATACTAAAAATATTTATATGGCAAGGTATTATAATAGGTAGTATAGGAATACTATTAGGCCTTATAATTGGGCTATCTACAATATTCTTTGTAGACAAATATCAACTTATAAAACTAAACCCTGATGTTTATATGATAAGTTATCTGCCATTAAAAATAAGCACCATTGAAATTTTCGCTGTAGTAATATCAGCAATAATTATCTCATTTATTTCATCCTTTATTCCTGCTAAAATGGCTTCAAAAGAAATTCCAGTGGATGTACTAAGATATGAATGACTACATAATAAAGACTGAAAATCTTCACAAAATTTATCACACAAAAACAGACAAAGTTCATGCTCTTAAAGGAATATCAATAAACATAAAAAAAGGAGATATGGTAGCAGTTATGGGACCTTCAGGTTCTGGAAAAAGTACTTTTTTACACCTACTAGGAGGGCTTGATAAACCAAGTGAAGGCAGAGTTTATATAGATAATCAGGATATAAACTCTTTAGATGACAACCAACTTGCAAAATTTAGAAACGAAAAAATAGGATTTGTATTTCAGTTTCATTACCTCTTACCAGAGCTATCAACACTGGAAAATGTACTTATACCAGCCAGACTATACAGAAAAACCAAAGATGATTATAAAAAAGCTGTAAATTTACTTGAAGATTTAGGACTTAAAGACAGAATAAATCATCTTCCTTCTGAGCTATCAGGTGGAGAACAACAAAGAGTAGCAATAGCAAGAGCCATTATAAATGCTCCTGATGTAGTTATAGCTGATGAACCAACAGGTAATTTAGATAGTGATAACACAAAAAAAGTTATGAACATTTTAAAGCAATTAAACGAAAATAATAATACAACAATAGTGCTTGCTACTCATGATAAGGAAGTTGCTAAATACTGCAGATATATTCTTTATATGAAAGATGGTAAAATTGTAGATAAGGAATTTATATCATAGTTTTATAAAGCTAAATAAGTATAATTAGTATCAGTTAGACTTGACAAAATCACGGTATGGCTAATTTTATTAGGCAATTATATAAAAGCGAATAAAAAGAGGTGTATAAAGATGTTTGAAAAATTTACTGAAAAAGCAAGGAAGATAATATTAGATGCGAGAGAAAAAGCTTTAGAATATAAAAGTAACTATCTTGGAAGTGAACATCTTCTTTTATCTCTTCTAGAAGATGAAGATATAACAGTCTTAGTCCTTTCAAGGTTTGGACTAACTGTAGAAAAAGTAAAAAGAACTCTAACCTCCCAAATGGTTAAAGGTTCTCATACTGGAGAAGTACTCTTTGCCCCTGATGCAAAAAGAGTATTAGAACATGCAGTAGAAGAAGCAAGAATACTTCACCACCAGTTTGTAGGACCAGAACACCTACTTATTGGAATAGTAAGAGAAAAGACAGGTTTAGGTGGTAGAGTACTAAGAGGGTTTGGAATAGATGAATACTCAATAAGAAGAGAAATTTTGCAAATATTAGGAGAAATACCACCGCAAGAACAAGTAAAACAGGTTCCCACTCCAAATATTGATAGATTTAGTAGAGACCTTACAGCACTAGCAAAAGAAGGAAAGTTAGACCCAGTTATCGGTAGAGATAAAGAAATTGACAGAGTAATTCAGATATTGACAAGAAGAAGAAAGAACAATCCTGTACTGATTGGAGAACCTGGAGTAGGAAAAACATCTATAGTAGAAGGGTTAGCCCAAAGAATAGCCAACAAAGAAGTTCCTGAGCCTTTACTTGGAAAAAGAATAGTAGCATTAGACCTTGCTTCTTTAGTAGCAGGGACAAAATATAGAGGTCAATTTGAAGAAAGACTAAAAAATATACTAAAAGAGCTTGAAAAAGCACCTTATATCATACTCTTTATAGACGAACTTCACACTTTAATAGGAGCAGGTGCAGCTGAAGGGTCTATAGATGCTTCAAACATGTTAAAGCCTGCTCTAGCTAGAGGAGAAATACAGGTAATTGGAGCAACTACTATAGATGAGTATAGAAAATATATAGAAAAAGATGGAGCCTTAGAAAGAAGATTTCAACCAGTACTTGTAGAACCGCCTACACCAGAAGATACTGTACATATATTAATGGGACTAAAGAAAAAATTTGAAGAGTTCCACGGTGTAGAATACACAAAAGAAGCTATAGAAAAGGCTGTAGATTATTCAGTTAGATATATTCCAGACAGACAGCTTCCTGATAAAGCTATAGACCTTATAGATGAAGCTGGTGCGTGGGTAAGGCTAAGAGAGTTAGCTCTACCTCCAGAAATTCAAGAAATAGAGGAGAAAATCAAGAAAATAGAAGAGGAAAAAGCAAAAGCAGCTAAGGAACAAGATTATGAAAAAGCTGCAAAACTAAGAGATGAAGAGCTAAAGCTAAGAGCAAAATTTGAAACTTTAAAAGCAGAATGGAAAGAAAAGAAAAAAGAAAATAAACCAAAAGTTACAGAAGAAGATATAGCTGATGTAGTAGCTAAATGGACTGGAATACCTGTAACAAGATTAACAGAAACAGAAGCTGAAAAACTACTACATATAGAAGAAGAACTACATAAAAGAGTTATTGACCAGGATGAAGCTATAAAATCAATAGCTAAAGCTATAAGAAGAAACAGTGTAGGATTAAAAGGTGGACACAGGCCTATCGGTGTTTTCTTATTCCTTGGACCAACAGGAGTAGGAAAAACAGAAACAGCTAAAGCGTTAGCAGAATACTTGTTTGGAAGTGAAGATGCACTTATAAGGTTTGATATGTCTGAATATATGGAAAAGCATACTGTATCAAGATTAATAGGAGCACCTCCAGGATACGTTGGATATGAAGAAGGTGGGCAACTTACAGAAGCAGTAAGAAGAAGACCATATTCTGTTCTACTGTTTGACGAGATAGAAAAAGCTCACCCAGATGTGTTTAATATTTTCCTACAAATTTTTGATGATGGAAGGCTTACAGACTCTTTTGGAAGAGTAGTAGATTTTAGTAATACGATAATAATCATGACTTCTAATTTAGGAGCAAGACTAATACTTGATTCTAATAAACTTGGATTTGAAAGAAAATCTACAATCCTAGACTATGAGGAAATGAAAAAGAATGTACTTGAACAGGTTAGAAAAGCATTCAGTCCAGAATTTATAAACAGGCTTGATGAAATCATAGTATTTAAACCATTGGATAAAGAAATAATAAAAGGTATAATTGAATTGCAGCTAAAAGAAATCAACAAAAGGTTAAAAGAATGGGATATAACTGTGAAACTCTCCAAAGAGTTCGTGGATTATCTGATAGACAGAGAGTTCAGACCAGAATATGGAGCAAGAAGTATAAAAAGAGCCTTACAATCACTAGTAGAAGACTTATTAGCAGAAGAAATATTAAAAGGAAAACTTCCACCAGGTTCAACAGCAGAGATAGTCATCAAGAAAGATGGCAATGTTGGTCTGAAAGTAAGAAAACCAAGGAAGAAAAAGAAAAAAGAGAAGGAAACAGTAACTACATAAAAAATCTTATAGAGGGCATTAGCCCTCTCCTTTTTTTTGTCTTTATTCTATTAACCATTAATTTTAAAACTTTAGCTCAAGAAACATCAGAAATAAAAACCCCCTCCCTAAAAGAAGAAATAAAAAAAGTCTATAAAATAGAAAAAATAGAAATAAAAGGTCTGAAGTTTTTTAAACCAGAAATAATAAAACCTTTAATACCTTTTGGTAAAGGAGCAATTGTCACAAGAGACCAGTTAGCAACCACATTAAAAGAACTGTACAAACTTGGCTATTTTGAAAATGTAGAAGCATATACAAGATTTACAGAAAATGGAATTGACCTTATTTTTGTATTTAAAGAACTTCCAGTTGTACAAAAAATAGAATTTGAAGGAAATAAAGCCTTTTCTGATGAAGAGTTATTAAAAGAACTTGGTATAGAAACACAAACAAGAACGGAAACAGGCAAAATCTTACCATTTGCAACTGTTGGTCCTGAACTTGCAAGGAAATTAGCTAGTTTAAAAAAAGGACTCGGCAGAGTTTTTTCTATAGAAGAGATAAATCAGATGATACTGAAGATAAAGAAACTATATGAAAAGGAAGGATACTATAACGTAAAAGTTTATTACTACTTTAAAGGGAACACACTTGTTTTTAAGATAGATGAAGGACAAAAAGCATATATAGATAAAATCATAATAGAGGGAAACAAAGCTATATCAGATAGAGAAATAAAATCTGTAATGGAAACAAAAGAAAGAAATGTATTTCTTTTGAGATTTCACCCAAGATTAGAAAAAGATGTTTTATATGAAGACTTAGAAGCAATTAGACAGCTTTATATAGATAAAGGATTTTTAGAAGTTGAAATAGAAGAGCCTATAATAGAACTAAAAGATGGCGAAAGGTACATTATTAAAATAAAAATAAAAGAAGGACCAAGATACAAAATAAAAGATATACAATTTGTAAATAACTTATACTATACACATGAAGAGATAATATCTTTACTGAAAAAACCTCTAAAAAAAGGTTCTTTCTATAATGGAAAGATAATAAGAAAACTACAAAAATTAATATCAGACAAATATGCAGAACTTGGTTTTATATTTGCGAATGTAAAAACTGAAAAACTCATAGATAAAGAAAAAAAACAGGTTGTTGTAAAGTTTATCATTAACCCTGGAAGCAGATTTTACGTAGATAAGATAAACATATCTGGAAACTATGAATCAAGAGATTATGTAATTAGAAGAGAAATAAGACTTGCTCCCGGTGATTTATTCCTTAGAAAGAAACTTATGCGTTCTTATTCTAGACTATATGGATTAGGTTTTTATGATTTGGTAAGTTTCCAGCCAAGAGTGAAATCACAGAAAGAAATGGATTTAGATGTTAATGTATCAGAAAGATTTACAGGGCAAATATCACTTGGAGCAGGATACAGTCAGTTAACAGGTTTTTCTTTATTTGCATCTATAAGAAAAGGCAATTTCTTAGGTACAGGAGATACTTTTGGCGTCTCTTTAAGTATAGGTTCAGAATACAGAAATAACGAAATATCATATCTACATAGATGGGCTTTTTATAAACCTGTAGACCTTGGATTTTCTATCTATGATAGGAAAATTGATTATGCAACATTTGTATCAACAAAACAGGGTGTATCTACTAACATATCTTATGAATTTAAAGAATACTGGAGAACAGGAGTAGGTATATCTGCAATAAGAGGAAAATATTCAAATATACAGGATGAAGCACCAGAATACATAAAAAGACAGGCAGGAAGTTATTACCTTTATTCTATATATACCTATATAAACAGAAATTCTGTTGATAATCCTTTAATACCAACAAAAGGAACTGACTTTACTATAAATTTCAAAACTGGAACAGGAACATGGGATTTTTACAAAGTTGTTTTAAGTGGAACTGTATATGTTCCAGATAGGATTTTTTTCACAGATTTTGTTTTTTCTTTTAAAGGAAGATACGGATTTATGGATAAGATAAATAAAGAAGTACCTATTGACGAACTATTTTTTGTAGGTGGAGATTTTACTATCAGAGGATTTGATTATGGTATGGCAGGTCCTTATGATGCAAACTTTAACCCAAATGGAGCCAAACAGGAAATTGTGTTAAACTTTCAATTATCTCATCCAATAGCAGAAAGATTTCTGTGGGCTTATGGTTTTACTGATATGGGAAAAGGATTTGATGAAGGAGACCCATTTACAGACCTTTATTATTCAGTAGGTTTTGGAATAAAAATTATTACACCAATGGCACCAATTGATATATACTATGGAAAAGTGTTAAATGCTCCAGAAGGAGTTAGTGATTCAAGAATAGGATTTGTACTTGGAACATTCTTTTAAAGGAGAAATGAGATGAACAAACTTATCACTTTAATTGTTGTTCTTGTAATTTCTGTTTTTACATTCTCATTTGCACAGCAAAAATTCGCATATGTAGATGTTCAGAGAATAATGAATGAATCTAAAAAAGGAGAAAAACTACGAAAGGAAATAGAACAGAAATTAGAATACTACAAGAAAAAAGCTGAAGAACTAGAAAAAAAAGCTAAACAAATTCAAAAACAAATAGAAAGTCCTGCGTTAAGTGAAAAAGGTAAAAAGAAAAAACAGGAAGAATTAAAAAAGATTGAACAAGAATTTTTAATACTACAGCAAAAAGCCCAAATAGAGTTAAACCAGATGAAAATGGAAGCAGAAAAGAAAATGTTAGAGGACATAAAAAAAATAGTAGAAAAATATGCAAAAAAACAAAACTTGGATTTTGTATTCATTGGAGGAAAAATAAGTGCTCTTTTATATGCTGACAAAAACCTTGATATAACAGATATTATTTTAAAAATGTACAATGAGGAAAAATAATGAAAGTCTCAGAAATAGCAAAGTTATTTAATGGAAAATTGATAAACTTAAAAGAAGATATAGAAATTACAGGTCTAAAAAGTCTATTTACAGCAGATAAAGGAGACCTAACATTCGTTGTAGATAAGAAGTTATATGACCTTGCAAAGCAAACAAAAGCATCTGCTATATTAGTAAAAGAACCTATAGAAGACCTTCAAATCCCACAGATTATCGTTGAAAATCCCCAAAGTGCTTTTTATAAACTTATAGATATTTTTTATCCAGATAAAAAGCTAAAACCAAGAAAAGCAAAAACTGCAAAAATTTCAAAGAAAGTAAAAATCGGGAAAAATGTTTATATAGGAGATTATGTTGTAATAGAAGATAACGTAGAAATAGGAAACAATGTAGTTATATATCCTTTCTCATATATTGGAGAAAACACAAAAATTGGAAACGATGTTATTATTTACCCACGAGTAACTATATATAAAAACACCCAAATAGGAAATAGAGTTATTATCCACTCTGGAGCTGTAATAGGTGCAGATGGATTTGGTTATTATAGGGAAAATAATCAGCATATAAAGATAAAACATATAGGAAAAGTAATAATAGAAGACGATGTAGAAATAGGAGCAAACACAACTATAGATAGAGCGATGTTAGATGAAACAGTTATAAAAAAAGGAACAAAAATAGATAACCTTGTAATGATAGCACATAACTGTGTTATAGGAGAAAGAACTATATTTGCGGCACAGGTAGGAATAGCAGGAAGTACAAAAGTAGGAAATGATGTAATACTGGCAGGACAGGTTGGAGTAGCTGACCATATAAAAATAGGAGATAATGTAATAGTGACTGGTAAGTCTGGAGTATGGTCTAACTTAGAATCTGGTAAAATGTATGGCTCTAATATTCCTGCTATGGAATGGTCAAAATGGAAAAGAGTGCTGGCAGTTCTGGTTAAACTGCCAGACATTTACAAAAAACTAAAAGGAAAGTTTTAATCATAGACCATATCTGCAACAGGTTTAGATTTAACAAATCTGCTCCATCTACCAAAGTAAATAATATTTGCAGTTAAAACTCCTACAATAAAGAATGTCCCAGACATAGCTATAGAGCCTACTGATAATGTAGGATATGCTGCTAAAAATGCTCCAGTAGTACATCCACCACCAATCATAGCTCCAAGGGCAAGGAAAAATCCACCAAAGAACACAAGAGAAATTCTAACCCAAGGTATTGGTGTAACTGCTTCTGCAAAAGATGGTGGAACTACATCAAACTTAAGTGTACGAGATAAAAGAGAGCTAATAAAAGCACCAGGTATAACACCGATAGCAAGTCCAGCTCTCCATAAAATAGTATCATTTATAGCTGGAACAGTAGTTAATGGATGTCCTATACCATCAGCTATCCATGCAACAAGAGCAAGTAAAGAACCAGAAAAACCTAAATATTGTCCCTGCATAGTAGCCCATACAATCAAAATCCCAGCAAGAACACCTGAAGGAAACCAGTGCCATTCACCTCTTAAAACTTCAACAATGCTTTTTGGCTTATTATTAGAGCTTTCATATTTTTTAGCAGGGTCAAACCAATCAGCAACTACTGCAAAAACAAGGAATAATATTCCCCATACTATAGCTACTACTCCATAAGAAAGACCAAGGATACCATAAATAGTAAGAGGTTCTTTTTTAGCAATAATACCAGTATCTACAAGAAACGGATACATAAGGTCATATGCAACTATACCTAACATTAAGCCAATAACTGCAGCACTAGCAAGCCACTTACCTGAACCAACTCTAGCAAGACATGTACCAGGACAAAGTCCAGAAGCAGCAAAAGCTATTCCAAATAAAAATCCACCTATAAGATGTGCTATCCCCATATACGGCATTATTCTTGGGTGAATATTAAGAGCTTCATTTACACCAAAAACAAAAGCCAGCCCATACAAAATAGATGCTGTAGCTACTCCCACAAATGCAAACTTTAAAATCTTAAGGTCTGTAAGAAGAAGCATTCCTTCTACTCTTGAATATCTAACTGCACCTACTTTATGTAATACTGCACCAAACAAAGCACCTGTTATTAATCCCATTAAAAGAGCTGTTGAAAACTCCATGATAATATACCTCCTACAGAGGTTATGATAATAATGTGTTTCTTGTAATAAAATATTCTATGTATAAAATCATAATTAACTATTTTTTGTAGTAGAGGAGGAAAATTTAATGTACGACTTAGTTATTATAGGAACAGGTCCAGGTGGATATGAAGCAATAATGACAGCACTTAGAATGGGATTAAAAATAGCGGTTGTTGAAAAAAATAAACTAGGTGGTAATTGTTTAAACAGAGCCTGTATTCCAACAAAATATTTTAGAACAGGAGCACACCTTGTAGAAAAACTATCTGTAGTAAATGAATACGGAATTATATTAGGAGATTATAAATTAGATTATACAAAAGCATGGGAAGGTAAAGAAAAAGCAATAGGATTTTTAAGAAGAAGCTTAGAACAGCTTTTAAAAGCCAAAAAAACACCTGTTTACAAAGGAACAGGAAAAATAATAGATAAAAACAAAGTAGAAATAACAAAAATAGATGGTTCAAAGGAAACAATAGAAGCAAAATATATACTCATAGCTACTGGTTCTGTTCCTGTTGATATAGGTAATATAAAAATCGATGGAGAAAATGTTCTCTCTACAGAAGATTACATGGACAGGCTAACTTCTCTTCCAGAAAAAGTACTTGTTGTAGGAGGAGGTGTAGCTGGATGTGAATTAGGTTATATAATGAACAAATATGGAACAAAAGTATATATAGTAGAACTTATGGATAGGCTACTTCCATCTCCTATAATCTCTACAGAAATATCAAGATTTCTGCACAGAAAATTTAAAAAATTAGGAATACAAACTTACTTTAATACTACCTTAAAAGAATACAAAATATCTGACGGTAAAATAGAGTGTAAGCTCTCAAATGGTGAAGAAATAACGGTAGATAAAATACTTTTAAGTGTAGGAAGAAAACCTAATACAGATATAGATACAATAGGTATAGAGAAAGATGAGAAAGGATTTATTAAAGTAAATAAATATATGCAAACGAATTTTGAAAATATATATGCATGTGGTGATGTAGTTAACTCTCCAATGTTAGCTCATGTTGCTTCTTATGAAGCTAGAATAGCTGTTAATAATATGTTTAATAAAGAGAAGGAAGAAGCAGATTATTCCCTTGTTCCATGGGCTATATTTACTGCATATGAAATAGCCCATGTAGGACTTAATGAAGAACAGGCAAAATCTCAAGGAATTGAAACAATAACAGGATACTATCCTTATACATATAATGAAAAAGCTGTAGATGAACACGAATCAGAAGGGTTTATAAGATTAGTTTTTGAGAAAAATTCCCAGAGAATAATTGGGGCTTCTATTGTTGGGATTGGAGCATCAGAATTAATTCATGAATTGGCTTTTGCTATAAAAGATAAATATACAGCCAAAGATTTACACGAGTTTATATACTTCCATCCATCATTAAGCGAGATTTTAATTTATGCTACATACGACATAGTTATAGGAAAACTATTTAGATAGAACCAAGATATTTTTTTATATTTTGAGCTACAGATTTTGGTATTCCTAATTTTATCAGCTCTTCTTCTGGAGCTGATGCTATATTTTCTATAGTTTTGTATGTTCTATAAAGAATTTCTCTTCTTTTTTTTCCAACACCCTTTATCTGAGAAAGAACATCCTTTAGTGTTTCTTTTTGTCTAAGTTTTCTATTATAAGCAATGGCAAATCTATGAGCTTCATCTCTTATTTTTGTAAAGAGTATAAGTAAAGGCTGATAGTTATATAGATAAACTTCTTTTCCATCGTCAGTAAAGATAATTTCTTCCTTTTTCGCTATTGAAAATATTCGAAGATTTCTTAAACCTAAGGCATCTTTTACAATCAAACCCTGTTTAAGTTGACCTTTACCTCCATCTATCAATACAAGCTCTGGCGGATTTTCCATTTCTTTATATCGTTTAAATCTTCTAAACAAAACTTCTCTTAAGGAAGCATAGTCATCTATCCCATCAACAGTTTTTACTTTAAAACGTCTATATTCTTTTTTGTTCATCCTCCCATTTTCCCATACAACACATGAACCAACAGTAAATTTCCCCTGAAGAGTAGATATATCAAACCCTTCTATTCTACGTGGTATGTTAAATCTAAAAACATCAAAAAATAAAGACTTTAATTCCTCTGAAACATTATCCTCAGGTAAATTTCTGTTAATAAAACCTCTAACTTCCTGTGGAATTTCAAAGAAAATTTTCACATCTGACTTTTTAAACTCCTTTAACCATTTTTTAAAATTAGAAATCTGTGTTAACTTTTTATTTAAATAAATATTCTCTGGTATAAGATTTCCTTTACTATAGTAGTCTGTCAGAATGCTTAGTTCAGGATTATCTGACATACTACCTTTAATTTCTAAAATTTCTTTACCTATTATTCTATTTCCTCTTATGATTACAAGGAAAACGGCATTTTCCATAAAATAGAATATATCAGCTTCGTTTATACTAAATCCTAAAACCTCTTGTTTTCTGATAACATTTTCAATAGCAGTTATCTGATCTTTTACGACAGCGGCTTTTTCAAACATGAGTTTGTTAGAATATTCTTGTATCTTATCGTAAAGCTGATATATAACGTTCTTTACATTTCCTGATAAAAACTCTTTAGCCACTTTAGCGTCAAATTGATAATCTTTTTTAGATATCTTTCCTGCACATGGACCAGAACATAAACCTAAATGGTAATCAAAACAAACAAGATTTCTAACAGGCATAGGATCACATGTTCTAAGTTTAAAAAGTTTGTGAAGTAAATCTTTCATAGCTCTTGCTGTTTTAGCCGGAATAAAAGGACCAAAATACGTACCTTTAAATTCACCATATTGACGGCTAATTTTTATAGTCGGATATTCTTCATCAGTAATTACTATCATTGGATAACTGCTTCCTGATTTTAGACGAACATTATATTTTGGCTTGTACTGTTTAATCAGTTCATTTTCTAAAACATAAGCCTCATAATCTGTTTTAGTAATTAACCACTCTATATGTGTACTTTCTAAAAATATCTTTTCTTCTTTAGGATTTATAGAAACCTGTTGAAGATGCTGTTTTAGACGATTTTTTATATTTTTAGCTTTTCCTATGTATATATATTTGCTTTCATTTTTAAACAGATAAACTCCTGATGTTTCAGGCGCTTCATTTATAATATCTATTAGCCTATCCATATTACATTGCACAACAGCCTTCATTTTCTATGTAAAAAATAAAATCTAAAATTTCTTTTGCAGGAGGTACATAATCAATGCTTCTGTATTGAAGAGTTCCAAACCTATCAATTACATAGATAAACTCTTTGTTTTCATCACATCCAAATTTTTTACAAAAATCTTTTGTTATTATCTGAACATAATCAATAAGTTTAGCTCCAAGCTTTTCAAACTCATTCTCTAATTTTTCATAATCTTCTGAATTTTCTGTGTTATATATAACAAGATGATACTTCTGTCTTAAATCATAAATAGAGGTTCCCTTTATACCATCTAAAAACTCAAAATAAGGAACCTTTTCACCAATCTTCATTAAAACGCTACCTCCCTAATATATCTAAGCACAGCAAAACAAAATTATATTATGTTCTTTAATGAATATAAATCAATATGTTCACTATTAAACTTAATGTAAAAATTCATTACAAACTGTAAAAAAATTTTACAAATCGAGTTTTTTTTAATTTTTCTTTGAATAACATAAAGTTAATATTCATTCATAAAAAATAATGTAAATTTCTTTTACAAAGGTAAAAGCGATTTATATAATCTATGCATAAGGAAAAACACATAAATACAGAGACTTATAAAAATATGGCATTATAATTGCTTTGATTGAAAATATCTCACTATAAACCTTATTAGACAGGAGGAATTATATGATAAAAAAATATTTAAAAGGTATCTTTTTAGGCTCTTTAATAGCTGTAGGACTGGCAAGTGCTACCGGAAATTCAACAAACTAT
>JALSSG010000024.1 GCA_026984355.1 Hydrogenothermaceae bacterium | reverse complement strand
TAGATTTTAACGATGGAACATCTCCTTGTGGAAATACACCAATAAGCTTATTACCTGATAATGAATGTACTTTCTCAATAACTTTCTCTCCAGAAAAAGATAAGGAATATAAATCAACTATAAAGATAGAATCAAATTCCCTAGAGAAGAAAAAAGAAATAAATCTTTATGGTAAAGGTAGATACCAATCACCTATCATAACTGTAGAGCCTAAAGAATACGACTTTCAAGATGTGCTTATTGGTACTTCTAAGGAAAAAACATTTACTATATCAAATGATGGGGACAGAGATTTAATTATAGAAGAATTCAAGTATAAAAACTCAGACTTCCATATTATAGGCAATAACTGTCAACCACCTATGACACTATCTCCAGGAGAAGAATGTTCATTTAAGGTTAGCTTTATACCGCTAAAAACAAAAAGACAAAAAGCCAGTATAGAAATAAAATCAAACGACCCAGAAAATAAAAAAGTAAAAATACAATTATATGGAAGAGGAGTATATCAAAGTTCAATATTAACAATTTTTCCAGATGATACTGTAATAGACTTTGGAAAAATAAAAGTAAATCAGCAGAAAAAACAGATAATAAAACTGGAGAATAAAGGAAACATAAACGTCAATATATATGAAATTAAATTTAAAGAAAATGACAACTTTAGCATAAACATAAACGGTGGAGATAAACCTTGCAGTAGGTTTGAAGATATAACTATTCCACCTGGAGATTATTGTACTTTTGAAATCACCTTTACTCCTGATGACACTGATAAATTTAGAGGAACATTAGAACTTAAAACAAATGATCCTAATAAAAAGAAAATAAAGATTACTCTTCTAGGATTTGGTAGACCTGATGCTGCACCAGCACTTACTATAACTCCAAGAGAAATTAATATGGATATCCTATCTGATGAGGTATGTGATATTCTATCAAGCGTCATAATAACAAATGATGGGGAAGATACATTAACTTTCAATATAGACAGAGAAAAAGAAAAAAGATTTTCATTTTCTACAACCTGTGCATTTAATATAGGAGGCGGATATGTTGTCGACCCAGGAGAAAGCTGTTATATAACAGTGAAAATAAAAGAATGTTTTAGAAAAAATTTAGAAGGAAAAACAGTAAAAGGAAAATTAAAACTAAACAACATTAATGATCCTGTAGAAGAAGAAGTAGAAATACCGATAAGAATAAACATAAAGAAAAAAGAAAATACATCTCCTTTATCCCTTTCAAAAGTAGAATATCCTCATGAAGCATATGTGTACATTGGAGAAGTTTCTTTCCCCTATGTTATAGAAGTTATAAATCAAGTAAACTCTATAATCAACGTTTCAGATGTTTATATTACAAATAATACAGACTTTGACTTAAAATTTGATATAGATACTCCTATTGCTGCATATATAGATAAAACAAAATCTTGTAAATCAAAGAACTTTACCCTTTATCCACAAGACTCATGTTATCTCTACGTATTCTTTAAACCAAAGAGCAAAGGATTGAAAAAAACTAAACTTATAGTACAGGATGATTATGGAAATATAGAATCCTATACAATAAAAGCTAACGCTCTTTCCTCAAAACATATATACGCTATGGTTGACCCTATAATATTAGATGAGTTTGAATTTATACAACCAGGTTATGAGTCAGATATAAAAGAAGTTAAAATAAGAAACTTTTATGAAATTCCTGTAGAAATTAAAAATATATCTCTTCAAAACGATTTGGAAAACAGCTTTGAGATGATAGATAATTTTGGAGATAAACCTTGTAGAAATACAACACAAATAGAACCTAAAGACTACTGTACTATAGGTATAAAGTTCAAACCTCAATCTTTTGGAATAAAGAAAGCAAAAATAAAAGTTTCCTTTAAAGATATTGATATACCTGAAATTGAGGGAGAAGTTATAGGAAGAAGTACAGCAGAAAACCAACCTCATATAGTAATCTCTCCAAGACAAATACTTGTAGGACTACTATATCCAGAATCAATATCCGAGCCTTACGAAATAAAAATAAGGAACATAGGTACAGATACTCTTTCAGTAAGCAATATAATACCTCAAGATGAAGATATTCTAGTTGTTAACTATGGATACGGTGATAGACCTTGTGGAAGTTCCTCATTTGACTTGTCTCCTGGAGATTACTGTACTGTAGGTATACTTTATAATCCAAAAAACAACAACGATGATGTAGTTTCTCTAATAATACAATCTAATGATACAGTATTTCCTGTAGCCAAAATTAAAGTTATAGGAGACCCTTCAATTAGAGAAAATATGTTTACTGGTGAAGGATGTTCTTTTGGTAAAACAACAGCTCCCCTATGGTTAATATCTTTACTAATTCCAGTGTTAATTAGAAAAATTAGAAAAAAATACTAATCTTCATTAGGGGGATTTTCCCCCTTCTTTTCTTCTTTTTCTATATATTTCAAAACATCTTTATACATATTATAAAAACCAGTTATAACTCCAAGAAAAAAAAAGATTATTGTTAATAATGGAGATGTGTGAAAAAATTTATCAAGATAATATCCTATAAATACACCTACAATAATTCCAGAAACAAGATGAAGTCCAATAGCACCAACAGATATGTATTTAGAGAATGTTTTTAATGAAAAATTTTTGTTCTTTTTCACCTTTATTTTAAGCCTAAAACATCCATCATATCGTATAAACCTGGAGGTTTATTTTTAACCCATTTAGATGCTTCAACAGCACCTTTGGCAAAAATATCTCTGGAAGATGCTTTATGTGTAAGCTCTATCCTTTCTCCTAAACCAGCAAAAATAACTGTATGTTCACCAACAACATCACCACCTCTTAAAGCAAAAACAGCAATTTCATTAGAAGGTCTACCATTTTCATAATGTCCATTTCTACCATAAATCACATTAGAAATTCCTGTTTCCTGTTTAAGTATCTCAACAATCTTAACAGCTGTTCCTGAAGGAGCATCTTTTTTATATCTATGATGCATCTCTACTACTTCTATATCAAACCCTTTGTCTTTAAGCACTTTTGCCGCTTCCTGTACTAATTTAAATAAAAGATTTACTCCAATACTCATATTAGGAGCAAGAACTACTGGAATATTTTCTGAATATTCTTTTATTTCTTCTAACTCTTTCTGATTAAATCCTGTAGTCCCAATAACCATTGCTTTTCTATTCTTATCAGCAGCAGCAAGTCTAACATGTCCAAGAACTGCCTCTGTATTATTTGCAAACTCAATAATAACATCTCCAAGGTCTATAACTTCAGCAAGGTCAGAGGTTATAGGAGCTTTTATTTCTGGAACCCCTATAACCTCACCAACAGTATTAAAATAGTGTGCACAATCAGGACTTTCTATCCCTGCAACAATCTCAATATTTTCATCTTCAGATGCAAGCTTTGCTATTGCTTTACCCATTCTGCCCATAATACCAGAGATAATAACCTTAACCATTATTTTCCTCTTCACCTCCAAATACTGCCTGCCCTAGTTGTTGAAGAGCTTCATTAGCCTGGTCTGGCGGAACTAAGAAAGGGGCAATAACTATGTCTATGTCAGCATCTTCTTTGAAGATAATTTTCCTTATTAAATCCTGCACCTGTTCTAATTCCTCTGGTTTTATATCTTCTCTAAATACTTCTTCTGGTGATTTGTCTGTAACAAAAAAACCAGGTAGTACAAAAGCATATGCTCTTTTTTCCAAAGTAAACTCCTTAAATATTATTTAGATGTTCCCATTTTATACATTAAGTATCCCCATAAAAAAACAAACTGAATTAATAAAATAGCAATATCAAGGTATTCCGGTTTTGGGTTTTCAAATAATTCTTGCATAATATCCCTCCTTTTACTTAGTTTTTTGGGCAAAAGAGATTATGTAATCTGCAAGAGCAGATAATTCTTCATCAGAAAGGTGTTTAGTAGCTGAAAGTTGAAGATTCATAAGATGAGCTGCCTGACCTGCCTCTTTAGCAAGTTTTGGAGGAGCCTCTCCTTTTAGAAATTTAATTAATTCTTCTTTTTTACCTTTATATGCTTGTGCTATCTCTTTTAAAGGTGGTCCAACTTTTAAACCAGATACCATATGACACCTATCACAATTATACTTTTTAAATAATTCACTACCTTTAAGACTGATTTTTACATCTCTTTTTTCTTGATAGGTCAATTCAGCAGACTTTTTTTCTTTTGTTTCTTTAGTTTCTGATAATTTTTCTTTTTTCTCTTTTTGTTCAGCCTGTTTTACTTTTTCTTGAAGCTCTTTTATTTGCTGTTTAAGCTGTTCTACATCTTCCTCTTTCTTTTCTTCCTTTCCACAGGAAATTAAAGCTAAACCTATAGTCAAAACAGCAAAAATAAATCTAATATTTTTCATTATAACCTCTTAAATTATCTTTTCACCCTACTACATAAAAATACTAACTGGTATATAAATTTTTTTCAAGATTTTTGTATATAAAATAAATACCTTTCATATTAAGATAAGGCTCAATTATATGTTCTAAATTTAGACCACCACTAATAATGTGAGCATCACCTCCTGTTAAAATTATATTTAGTCTACAATTACAAGCATCCTTAAACCGTTTTATCATCCCTTCAACCATAGATATATAGCCATTGTAAATACCTGTTTGTATACTCTCTACAGTATTTTTTCCTATTACTGTGTCTAATTTTTTTAAGCTTACCTGTGGAAGTTTTGCAGTTTTTGAAAAAAGAGCTTCTATACTGCTTTTTATTCCCGGGAATATGGCTCCTCCTTCATATTCTCCATTTTGATTTACAAAATCAAATGTGATAGCCGTACCAAAATCAACAATTAAGGTTGGATATTTATTCATTTTAACTACTGCTACAGCGTTTACTATTCTATCTGTTCCAACTTCCTGTGGCACTTCATAATTTATTTTTATTGGATAAAGTATATCTTCACCTATGATAAAAACTTTAGATTTTAGAGCTTTATACATAGCTGTTTTTATTTTTTCTGTTATACTGGGAACTACAGAAGATATAAGAACTGCGTCTATATCTTTATCTTCAAGCATATTTAGAATAGAGTTAAATACCAAAAACCAATCATCTTCTGTTTTATTTTTGTCTGTAGATAGTTTATAGCTGATTATATTATCTAAATCCCTTATAAAACCTAATTCTATAGTGGTATTTCCTATATCTATACCTATTATCATTATCTTCTTGTTA